>DATLVL010000019.1:0-2675 GCA_035577525.1 Gemmatimonadales bacterium
CGTGTGGGGGAGTCGGCCATCGCTCCGCCAATATTGGGGTTACGTCATGCAGGAGCAAGCAACCGCCTGCGAGTCCTCCCTGTCAGCATTTCGCGTACAGCAATTGTCCTAGTAAATCAGGCGCATTCCAGCTCGCGGGACGTGCAGGGCCCGCCAGACGGGGAATTCGCGCGCCGGCACCGAGCCGTACACCAGGCCTGAGTAAGACCCGAATTCCGACCCTAGTAGCCGGTCGAACATGCCCCATCGTGCCAGGCCGTACCCCTCCGGCTCGAGCAGCGCGAACACCAGGCGGCCCAGCGGCTGGGCCGTGGCAACGAAGTACGCCCCCGCCGGGGCGGTGCGCAGTGACCGCACCGCCGTCGCGGTGACGGCAAGGAAGTGGTGGCCCTGAAACTCCCGTGGCGCCCAGGTCAGGTCGTTCGCCTCGAGCGTCTCCACCGTGTCCGTCGAGGCCGACTCGAGACGCTGGACCGCGATGCCGTGCCGGCGCAGTAGCTGCACGACCTCCTGCGACGCCGCCGGGAGGATGTACCCAGCCGGCAGCGCTCGCGTGACGGAATCGACGAAGCGGTCGTTTACGGGGAGCTGCCAGGTCTTGAGCGTCCCGGTCGGTAGCAGCGGTGCGTTCTTGCTCGTGTCGCTGCTCGCCTTCATCACCTCGAGCGAGACCGGCTCGACGCCGCGGCCCGCGAGCTTGTAGGCGACGGCGAGGGACGGCCGCGGAGCCTGTCCCGCCCCCTCGAGCGTGGTCTGCCGATCGGCATCCCGCTCGATGCGCCGGATGTCGTCGGCGTGCTGGGCGGCGTAGTCGAGCACCTCGGCGACGAAGTCGTGCGTGACCTGCACGCGCGTCTTGAAGTCGGCGTGGGAGTAGGCTTCCGACAGGATGGCCATGCGCCCGCGCAGTCCCATGTAGTTGATGCCGTACCATCCCACCGGGGCGTAGCTGTCCCAGCTCTTGGGAGCGATGGCGTCGTCGACGTTGCCGTAGTCGAAGATCGGCTCGTGATAACGATCCTGCAGCGTCTTGCGCAGCGCCGGCAGCATCTGGTCGCGGACATAGCCGGTGGGTCCCGCCGGGCCGATCGGATCGAGCGGTGGCGCATACGTCAGCAGATAACCGTGACGCGTCCCATCGGTCGTATGCAGATCCATCATCAGCGCCGGATCCCACGCCGTGATCACCCGCGCCAACGAGCTCCGTGTTTCCGGTGCCTCGGCTTTGAAGTAGTCGCGATTGAGATCGAGGTTCATGCCGTCGGCGCGCTGGCCCACCTGCTCCGGGCCATTTTGCTCGGAACGGTTCACCGCCTGCGGACCGAATGCGTCGTTGCCGTCGGGGTTGTAGTTGGGCGCCACGAGCACGACGAGGCGCTGCAGCAGTGCGCGCCGCGGCCCCGCGATTTCCCGTAGCAGCGCCAGTACGGCTTCTTTCCCTTCGACTTCACCGGCGTGGATGTTCGCCTGGATGTAGACGACGAGCTTCCCGGCGGCGGCGGCTTCACCCGGCGTCGTGATCGCGGGCTCTGACGCGATCACGAGGTAGATCGGATGGCCGAGTGTCGATGTCCCCATCTCAGTGACCATGACGGGTGCGCCGGCGAGCCCCAGGCTGTCGAGGAAGCTGCCGACCTCGGCATCCGTCGACGTCGCCTGGTAGTTGCTGCGTTCGGGAGTCGTGCGCGGCAGCGACTGCGCGGCCACGAATTGGGCGGTGACGAGTGGCAGCAGCAAGATCGCGAGATTGCGGGAAGCGAGAGTCATGAACATCCTGGGGGTATGAGCGCACCGCCAATCTACCCGCGCCCCGAACCCGCCGGCCAGACGAACAGTGTGCCTCCATCGGCGTACGTGCTGCTCGCGACGAACCTGATCCCGCTCGTCGGCATCGCGCTCCACAACTGGACCGTCTTCCAGGTGCTGTTGCTCTACTGGTGCGAGAATGTGGTGGTCGGCGGGTTCAACGTTCTGCGGATGCTCGCCGCGCAACCGAAGAGCGAAGTCACGTGGGCCGGCAAGCTGTTTCTCATACCCTTTTTCTGCGTTCATTATGGGATGTTCACGTTCGTCCACGGGATGTTCGTGCTGGCGCTGTTCGGCGGCAACAAATTCGGGGGATTGTCGGGCGCAACGCTCGTGAGCGCGGTGCGGGGGGCCGGTCTCACGCTGCCGGTGGCAGCGCTCGTGGCCAGTCACGGCTTCTCCTTCTTCCATAACTACCTGGGGAGCGGCGAGTACCAGCGGGTGTTCCTGCCGCAGCTCATGTTCCGGCCCTACGGCCGCATCGTCGTGCTGCACCTCACCGTGCTGCTGGGCGGCTTTCTCGTCATGGCGCTGGGACAGCCGGTGGCCGCGATCGTGCTGCTGGTCGGCCTCAAAACGGCCATCGACCTGGGGGCCCACCTCCGGGAGCGGGTGAAGTTCGGGGGCGGAAACCCGAAGCCGGGTTCGGCCGTCGGGAATACGATCCTCTCTCCCCCGGACTCCTGATGCGCCAGCTCGCGTTCGCGTTCCGCACGCTTTTCCGCACCCCCTTTGTCACGACAATCGCCGTCCTCTCTCTGGCGCTGGGCATCGGCGCCAACGCCGCGATCTTTTCGATGTTCGATCAGATCATGCTGCGGCCGCTCCCCGTGCCCGAGGCCGATCGCCTCGTCAACCTCGCGGCGCCG
>DATLVL010000020.1:0-4058 GCA_035577525.1 Gemmatimonadales bacterium
CGATTCCGGAGTCCTACGCCCGCTATCTGGTGAACGGGTTCCGCGAGGCATGGGCGTTCACCGGCGCACCGGTCAACGTCAAGTTTCGCCGCAAGAAACAGGAGCGCCGGTGACGATCGCGCTCTGGGTGGTCGCGTCGTACCTCCTGGGCGCCACGCCGACCGCGTATCTCGCCGGCCGCCTGGCGCGCGGTATCGATCTGCGCGAGCACGGCAGCAAGAACCTCGGTGCCACGAACGTCTATCGCGTGCTGGGGTGGCGCTGGGCGATTCCCGTGGCCCTGATCGACATCGCCAAGGGAGCGATTCCGGTGGCGCTGTTCGGGCGCTGGGCGGCGGGAGGACCCTGGCTCGCCGTCGGGCTGGGGATCGCGGCGGTGCTGGGCCACGTCTTCTCGCCCTTCGTGCGTTTCAAGGGCGGCAAGGGGGTCGCGACGGCGCTCGGCGTGTTCCTCGCCCTCGCGCCCGTCGCTGTGCTGATCGCGTTGCCGGTCTGGGGGGGCAGCCTCTGGCTCACCGGCTATGTCTCGCTCTCGTCGCTCGTTGCCGCGGCGTCCTTCCCCGTGTGGGTGAAGCTCACGGCGCCCGGCGCGGTGTCGGCGTTCTGGGCCAGTATCGCGCTGGCGGTGCTGATCGTGTACTCGCACCGCGCCAACGTGCAGCGCCTGCTCGCCGGGACGGAGAACCGGTTCCACACGCGGCGGGGGTTGTCGTGAGCCGGGGCGCCCCGAAGGTCGCTGTCGTCGGGGCAGGGGCGTGGGGCACCACACTCGCCGACTTGCTCGCCCGCAAAGGAGCCACTGTCACGATCTGGGCCCGTGAGCCGGAGGTCGTGGCCGCGATCAACCGCGACCATGTGAACGCGGTCTTCCTCGCCGGCGCCCCGCTCGCGCCGACGCTCGTTGCCACTGGAGATGTCGCCGAGGCGGTACGCGACGCCGCCGTCGTCGTGTGCGCGACGCCGTCGCACGCCGTGCGGGCCATCATGACCGAGGCGGCGGCCGCGGTGCGCGAACGTCCCCTCGTCGTCAGCGTATCCAAAGGGCTGGAGCCGGAGCGCCAGGAGCGGCTCTCCTGCGTGCTGCAGGACGTCTTCGGACTGGGGGTTCCCGTCGCCGTATTGTCGGGCCCGTCGTTCGCGCGCGAGGTCTACGAGCGCCAGCCGACGGCGGTCGTCGCCGCGGCAACGGATCACGACGTGGCGCGGCAAGTTCAGCAGGTATTTGCGACCGCGACGTTTCGGGTGTACTCCCATACCGACGTTGCCGGGGTCGAGCTCGGCGGGGCGCTGAAGAATGTCATCGCGGTCGCGGCCGGAATCGTCGAGGGACTGGGATTGGGGCACAACCCCCGGGCAGCGTTGATCACCCGCGGGCTCGCCGAGCTGACCCGCCTGGGCCAGGCGTTGGGGGCCGATCCGCTGACCTTCGCCGGTCTCACGGGGCTCGGCGACCTGGTGTTGACCGCGACCGGCGCGCTGTCCCGCAACCGCTCGCTTGGCGTCGAGCTCGGGCAGGGACGGCGTTTGGAGGATATCCTGTCGAGCCGGAAAACGGTCGCCGAGGGCGTCACGACGGCGCGCACGGCGGTGCTGCTGGGCGAGCGGCACGGCGTCGAGCTGCCGATCGCCAGCGAGGTGAGCGCGATCGTGTTCGACGGCAAGTCGCCGCGCCAGGCGATCGCCGACCTGATGGAGCGGGCCCCCAAGCCGGAGCAGTGGCGATGAGCGTTCCGCATCCCGTGCAGGAGTTCTTCTCGATCGGTGAGGTCTGCCAGCTCACCGATCTGAAGCCGCACGTGCTGCGCTATTGGGAAAGCCAGTTCCGCTTCCTGAATCCGGCCAAGAACCGGTCGGGGAACCGCGTCTATCAGCGCCGCGAGATCGAGCTGATCATGCTGGTGAAGCACCTGCTGTACACCGAGAAGTACACCATCGAAGGCGCCCGCACCAAGATCGAGCAGTACCGCCGCTCCGGAGAGCTCAAGCCGGAAGCGCGGCGGGCCCTCGCCTCCGAGACGATCAAGGATCTCCGCACCGAGCTGAAAGCCGTACTCGCACTGCTCGACGGGGCCGCCCCGCCACGCGCATAGTCGTTGTTATCCCGGCGTTCCAGGCGGCAGCCACCCTCGCCACAGTGATCGGCCGTGTGCGGGCCATCGTGCCCGACGCGGGGCTGGTCGAGGTCGACGACGGGTCCACGGACGAGACAGGGGCCGTCGCCGCTCGTGCTGGTGGTCTCGTCATCCGGCATGAGCGCAACGCGGGGAAGGGAGCCGCGCTCGCGACCGGCATTGCCCGCGCTCTGGCGGATGGCGCCGCGGCGATCGTGACCCTCGATGCCGACGGCCAGCACCCTCCCGAAGCCGTTCCGCTGGTGCTCGCTCCGCTCGCCCGTGCCGGCGTCGATCTGGTGCTCGGCGCCCGCGAGCGGAGCGGGGCGATGCCCTTCCCGCGACGCGTCACCAACCGGCTGTCGGCGACGATCGCCAGCCGCATCGCGAGGGTGGCGATTCCGGACGCCCAGACGGGCCTGCGGGCGTTCACCAGCCGCCTGGCGGCGGAAGTCGCTCCCCGGATCGGCCGCTACACCCGCTACGACTACGAGGCCGCGTTTCTGCTGGCGGCGCTGCGGGCCGGCTACGGGGTGCGTTCTGTGACGATCCCGACTATCTATGACGGCCAGCCGAGCCACTTCAGGAGCGTCCCCGATGGGTGGCGCGTGGCACGGGTATTCGCGCGGTATCTGCTCGGAGCGTCATGAACATCCTGATCAGCAACGACGACGGCATTCTGGCCCGCGGCCTGTCCCTCCTTGGGGAAGCGGCGGGGGATCTGGGGCGGGTCACGGTGGTCGCGCCCGACCGGGAGCAGAGCGCCACGTCGCACTCCCTCACGCTGCACCGGCCGATCCGGGCAACGCGCCGCGCCGACGGCGCCCATCAGGTCGACGGCACGCCGACCGACTGCGTGCTGCTCGCCCTCGATGCCCTGATGCCGGAGAAGCCCGACTTCGTGTTCTCGGGAGTGAACCACGGACCCAATATGGGCGAGGACGTGCTGTATTCGGGCACCGTCGCCGCGGCGATGGAAGGGCTTGCCGCCGGGATCCCCAGTGTCGCCATCTCCTACGGGAGCTTCGATCTCGAGCATCTGGAAAGCCACCGCGCCGGCCTCACGCGCCTGCTCGGCGGCATCGTGGCGATCGATTCGTTCCCCCGCGACACCCTTCTCAACGTGAATCTGCCGCCGATCCCCGGCGATCAGGTGAAAGGGGTGCGGGTCACGCACCTCGGGAGCCGCGTGTTTCACGAAGAGGTGGCCAGGATGAAGGATCCGTGGGGGCGGGACATCTACTGGATCGGCGGTGGGCACGTGACCTGGTCCGGGGGTGCCGATTCCGATTTCCGGGCCATAGGCGAGGGGTTCATCTCCGTCACTCCGCTGCACGTCGACATGACGAACTACGATCTGCTCGAGGCCGCGCGTGGATGGGGTCTGAGCGGCTAGGGAGCGCCGACACCTTCGGCGGCTACCGCACCCGTCTCGTCGAGCAGCTGCGCGAGCAGGGGATCAAGGACCTCGCGGTGCTGCGGGCATTTGCGGAAACGCCGCGCCATCTCTTCGTGCCCGATGCGGTGCGGCACAGGGCGTACGAAAACACCGCTCTGCCGATCGGGGCGGGGCAGACGATTTCCCAGCCGTTCACGCAGGCACGCTACCTCGAGACGCTGCACTTGCAGGGCGGCGAGCGCGTGCTCGAAATCGGCACCGGCTCGGGTTACCAGACGGCCCTGTTGTCGCGACTCGTGGGGCAAGTGTTCACGGTGGAGCGGGTCCAAGAGCTCGCGGAGCGCGCGCAGCGCGCCCTGCGGGCAGCGGAGGCCCGCAACGTGTCCGTGCTCCTGGGGGACGGAACGCTGGGGTGGGTAGGCTACGCGCCGTATCACGCGATCCTCGTGACCGCGGGGGGGCCCACGGTGCCGGCACCGCTGGTGGAGCAGCTGGCGCCTGGTGGACGCCTCCTCATCCCGGTGGGCGAGCGGGGCCGGCAGACGCTG
>DATLVL010000021.1:0-10785 GCA_035577525.1 Gemmatimonadales bacterium
TCGCACACCAGGAACGCCGGCTCCACCGACAGCGCCCGCGCGATCCCGACACGCTGGCGCTGACCCCCGGAGAGCTCGTGGGGGTACTGATCGGCGAGCGACGCGTCGAGGCCCACCTCGCCGAGCAGCGCGTGGACCCGCGCATCGCGCTCGGGCTTCGGGGCGAGCCGGTGAATCGCGAGCGGCTCGCGCAACGTCTGGCGGACCGTCATGCGCGGATTGAGCGAGCCGTACGGATCCTGAAACACGATCTGCATGCGGCGGCGCAACGCGCGCAGCGGCGTGGGCCGTAAGCCGAACACTTCGGTCCCGTCGAGCCGGAACGAGCCTGAGGTCGGCTCCGTGAGCCGTAGCAGCGTGCGTGCGACCGTCGTCTTGCCGGAACCCGATTCGCCCACGAGTCCGAGCGTCTTGCCCGCGGGGATGGCGAAGGAGACGCCGTCGACGGCGCGCACGGAGTTGCGCGCGCGTCCCAGTCCGAGCCAGGCGCGCTCGCGGGGATAATGCTTGACGAGGTCCGTGACCTCGACGAGGGTCGCGGGGTGAGCGGTCACCGGGCGGTGCGCCGTGCCGGCTCGGCCACGAGCCAGCACCGCGCGCTGTGGTCTGCGGTGCCCGTCTCGAGTAGCGGCGGCTCCTCGGTGCGGCACTTGTCCCAGGCGTAGGGGCAGCGCGGATGAAAGCGGCACCCGCTGGGCCACGCCGTGGCGGGAGGCACCGAGCCCGGAATGCTGCGCAGCCGCTCGCGCTCCTCGTCGAGTCGCGGGATGGACGCGAGCAGTCCCTCGGTGTACGGGTGCTGCGGCGTCGCGAAGAGCGCCCGCGTCGGGGCGGTTTCGACGACCTGGCCGGCGTACATCACCAACACGCGGTCGGCCGTCCCGGCGACGACGCCGAGGTCGTGGGTGATCAGCAGGACCGCCATGTGCAGCTCGCGCCGCAGCCGGCCGAGCAGGTCGAGGATCTGCGCCTGAATCGTGACGTCGAGCGCGGTCGTCGGCTCATCCGCGATCAGGATCTGGGGGTGGCAGATCAGCGCCATGGCGATCATGACGCGCTGGCGCATGCCCCCCGACAGCTGGTGCGGGTAGTCGTCGATGCGGGTCTCGGGGTCCGGAATGCCGACGAGCCGCAGCAAGTCGATCGTGCGCGTGCGCGCGTCGGCGCGCGACAGCTTCTGGTGGACCAGCGCCGCTTCGGCAACCTGTGCCCCCACGGGCAGGACCGGATTGAGCGACGTCATCGGCTCCTGAAACACCATCGCGATGCGATTGCCGCGCACCGCCCGCAGTTCACGCGGCGGCAGCGTCAGGAGGTTCGTGCCCTCGAATTCGATGAAGCTGCCGGGAAGGATGTGACCGGGCGGCTCGGGAATGAGACGCAGGATCGAGAGCGACATGACGGTCTTGCCGCATCCCGATTCGCCGACGATCCCGAGGGTCTCGCCGGCCGCGAGCTCGAACGACACGCCGTCCACCGCCCGCGCGGTGCCGCTGCCGCGGTCGGTGACGAAATAGGTCTTGAGATCGTGGACGCGAAGCACCGGCTCGGGCATCGCGTCACAAGATAACGCGAGCGGCGCTAGGCGGCCGTTGCGTCGACCTGCTGGTGCACGGCGCGCATGAACGCCTCGTACACCTCGGCCCGCCACCAGTGACGGCACTTGCTCATCTCGGCCAGCGCCTCGGCGTGCGACATCGAGGGGCGGTAGCTGCGCGTCGTGGTGAGCGCGTCGTACACGTCCACGATTCCGATGATCTGGGCGTTGAGGGGAATCTCGTCGCCGCGCAGCCGGTCGGGATAGCCGGTGCCGTCGTGCTTTTCATGGTGCCAGCGGATGATGGGCTTGATGTCCCAGGGGAACTCGACGGCGTCGAGCAGCTCGATGCCCCAGATCGGGTGCATCTTGATGACGTCGAACTCTTCCGGCGTGAGGCGCCCGGGCTTGTTGAGGATCTCGTGGGCGACGCGGATCTTGCCGACGTCGTGGAGGTAGGCGCCAACGCGCACGGTGGTGCGCTGATGATCATCCAGCCCCAGCGTTTGGGCCACGTCGACGGCATAGGTGGCGACGCGCTCGCAGTGGCCGAAGGTATAGCTGTCCGACGATTCGATCGACTGCCCCCAGTCCCGCACCAGAGCGAGATACGTCGCCTCGAGCCGCGCCACGCGGCCCGAGACGTCGCCCAGCTCCACACGGGCGTCGAGCCGGCCGAACAGCGAGTGCGCGGTATTGAGCAGCTGCAGCGCGTCCTGGTTGCGGCCCATGGTCTGGTACAACAGCGCCAGCTCGCGCGAGGCCTCGGCTTCGCTCAGCACCGACCCGGTGCGGGAGGCGAGGTCGATAGCGGCGCGCAGCCGCGCGTCGGCCAGCGCCGGTCGGCCCGTCTCGCGGTACACCGTCCCGATCACGCGATAGGCATCGGCTTTGTCGAGCAGCGCGCCCAGCTGGTCGAATACGGCGAGCGCCGACTCGGCGCCCGACATCGCCTGCTCGAAGCGCTGCCGCGCGAGGTGCACTTCCGCGTGATTCAGCTGGCACAAACCCTGGAGCCGGATATCGCCGATGGCCCGGGCGATGGTGAGACTCTGCTGGAAGTAATCGTCAGCTTCGTCCCACTGCCGGCGATCGGCGCTGATCATTCCGAGGTTGTGAAACGCGAGGGCACACCCCGCCTCATTGCCCGAGGCGCGGTACGCCGCGAGAGAGCGGCGGTAGTGGTCGAGGGCGGCGTCGAGATCCCCCTGCACGTTCGCGACGATGCCGAGGTTTTGCTCGAGGCGTGCCTGGAGCTCGGGGGAGCGGCCGCCCAGCGTCAGGGCCCGCAGGAACGTCTCGCGGGCCCCCGACAGATCATCGCCCTCCAATGCGAAGCCGCCGAGCACGTTGAGTGCTTCGGCGGCGAGCACGTCGTCTGCCGCGCGGGTGGCGACGTCGAAGCTGCGTTGCACGGCGGCGCGCGCCGCCTCGGGCTCGTTGCGGTGGTGGTGCAACACCGCCACCCGCCGCAGCGCCTCGGATTGCAGCGCCCACTCTCCGTTGCGCTGCGCGGCGTCGACCGCCGCGATGTACCCCTGCATCGCCTCCGACACGCACCCCGACCGCTCGAACGTGCGCGCCTCGTGCAGCAGATCGGCGGCGCGGTGCGACGACGTCGCCGGCGTTACCCGTGCTCCCGGCACGCGGGGAAAGCGCGGCGACTCCACTCGTCTACCAGGCGACCGCGTAGCGCGAGAAGTGGTTGACCTGTCCCGTGACCGTCTTCGAGAGCAGGTTGTCGAGCGACAACAGATACGACAAGATCTGCAGATTGTCGGTCGTGTACGCGATCTGCTTCGGCAGGATGCTGCCGACCAGGCTGCAGTTCCCATACGGCATCGACAGCGATGCCGCTTTGGCGAACTGCAAACCTTCGGGCGAGAACCGCACGGAGTTTACGGTATCCGACAGCTGCTCACCCGTGATCTGCACCGACTGGGCAAGCGCCCCGGCCGGAACCGTGAGCGTGGAGCGTCCGATCTGGAGCGTCCCGCCCAGCGGCCCGATCACCATCGAGCTCTTGGCGTAGGGCAGTGGCGTGCACTTCAGCAGCCCGAGCTTGCCGACCAGTCCCGTCGTGGTGCTCACGACCCCGGACACGAGATCCCCCGACACCGGCGGCGTGGGTGTGACCGACACGCCCGTCGGGCTGATGTCCGGACGACAGCTCCACACCGTCACCGTGAGCAATACGGCGAAGGGGAGAGCGAGCAGAACGCGCGAGAACCGCATACATCACTCCTGAACTGAATGTTGTAATTGCCCCAAAACCGGCAAATCCCCGGGGCAATGATGATGCCATTTGTGAAGAAATCTTCCCGTGACATTGGGCACAGGACGGGTGTGACCATCTTTGGGGAAGATTCCCAATTCGACGAGGAAGGTCCCGGCACGTGAGGCAACTGCACAACAGCTTGAAGGAGGTATGGAGTAGCAGCCACAGGTCGTAATAACGAGCGAGGGCGAGGAGCACGGCAGGAATGTGATGTGGCTTACTTCCCTCCAGTCTTCGGATCGAGTGCGTCGCGCAGGGCGTCACCGGTGGCGTTGAGCGCCATGACCGCCAGGGCGATCGCCAGTCCAGGAAAGAGCGTCGTCCACGGTGCCGTGGCGAGCTGATCCCTGCCGTCGGCGATCATGTTGCCCCAGCTTGGTTGCGGTGGCCGGATCCCGGCGCCGAGAAACGACAGCCCCGCTTCGAGCAGCATCATATTGCCGATCCCGAGCGCCGCCGAGACGATGAGAGCGGCGGAGCTGTTGGGCAGGACGTGCCGCAGCACGATCCACCACGGCCGCGCGCCCAGCGCCCGCACGGCGTCGGTATAGGGCCGCTCGCGCACGCTCATCACCTCGGCGCGGACGATCCGGCTGGTGGCGAACCAGCCCGTCAACCCGAGCAGCACGGTCAATGCTCCGACGCCGAGCTTGCCCCACAGCGCGATTGCCGCGAGCACGAGGAAGATGCGCGGGATCGACAACCCGATATCCACGCAGCGCATCAACAGGGCATCGGTCCAACCGCGGAAGTAGCCGGCGGCGGCGCCGACGAGCCCTCCCAGCGTCACCGCCACGAGCATGCCGAGCGTCCCGACCCCGAGCGAGACGCGGGCCCCGTAGGCGAGCCGGCTCCACACATCACGCCCGATGAAGTCCGTCCCCAGCGGATGCAGCCACGTCGGGGGGTGATCCTGCAGCGTGAGGATCTGCTGATACGGGGCGAAGGGAGTCACGAGTGGGGCGCACAGCGCGACGGTCGCCAAGAAGACGAGCACCACCATGCCTTTGGTGGCACTGGGATGGCGGAAGAACCGGCGTCCCGCATCGCCCCAGGGGCGGCGGCGGCACCACGCCACGACCGTCCCGGTCCAAACGGCGATAGCGATCAACGCAACGATCGTCGCAGCGGTCATGCGGTGACCCGCACGCGTGGGTCCGCGGCAACCGTGAGCAGGTCGGCGACGAGGCTGCCCAGGACGACAGCGCACGTCGCCAGCAGTGTGGTTCCGAGCACGAGCGGGTAATCGCGCGCGCTGATCGCGTCGGCCGCGAGCTTGCCGAGTCCCGGCCAGGAGAACACCGTCTCGATCAATACGGCGCCCGTCAGGAGAAACGGCAGCGCGACGCCGGCGAGGGAAATCACCGGCAGCAGCGCGTCACGCCAGGCGTGACGGACGAGCACCGCCGACTCGGCGAGTCCCTTGGCTCGGGCCGTCCGGATATAATCGTGACCCAGCGCCTCGAGCAGCGCCGCGCGCTGGAATCGCGCCGTACCGCCGGCCCCTACGAGTCCCAGGGTCAGCGCGGGCAACACGAGGTGGTACAGCCGATCGCCCAGCCGTCCCAGCAGGGGGAGCGATGCGTGCATCACCGGATCGGTCGGCCCTCCGGTTGGAAACCATCCGAGCCAGAGTGCGCAGACAAGCTGCAGCACGAGTGCGAGCCAGAAGGTGGGAAGCGAGTAGAAGAACAGCGTGACGTTGGCCAGGGCGACGTCGGATCGGCGTCGCGCGCGCGCCGCCTGGAACAGGCCGATCAGGATCCCCAGCGTAAAGTCGATGACCAGGGCGGTGGCGGTGAGCAGCAGAGTGTTGGGCACGGCGTCGGCGATCGCGTGGGCGACGGGGCGGCGCTGGCTGAACGATTCCCCCATCTCACCCCGCGCCAGCGCGCCGAAATACCGTACGTACTGCACCGCCAGCGGCCGGTCGAGCCCGTAGATTTGCTCCAGCCGGTGAACGACGATCGGATTCATGGGGCGCTCGTCGGGCGGCATGAACGGCCGTCCCGGCGCCAGGTGAATCGCGAAGAAGGTGAGCGAAACGGTGACGAAGACGATGGCGAGGCTGGCGGCGATCCGCCGGAGAAGCCAGGCCAGCACTCAGCGCCCCGCGCGATCCCGCTCGGTCAGCTGGCTGGGGGGAATGCGCCAGGTCCGCACCAGGCCCCACCAGGAATCGGGTTGGATACGGACATCGGCGACGCGCCGGTTCACCGCGGCGATGTTGTCCAGCGCATACAGGATGATGCAGGGAGGATCCTGGTCCAGCGCGGCGAACGCCTGTTCCCATGCAGCCTGCGCAGCTGCGCGGGTCGGGGCACTGGCAGCGGTCTTCATCAGTGCGTCAAAGTGATCATTCGCATAGTGGCCCCAGTTCGTCGGACCGCTGCGCGACCATAGCGCGGGCACGGAGGATGACGGCGCGGGGTCGGTCTGGAACGACTCCATCGCCGCGTCGAACTTTCCCGACTCGAGCTGCTGCTCCAGCGTGGCGTTGTCGACCTGGTCGATCACGACCGTGACACCGAGCCGCCGGTATTGCTCCTGCAACAGCTGCGCATACTGCACCCGGGTCGGGCTGGTCGAGGGAACGGCGAGGTGAAAGCTCAGGTGCCGCCCCCGCAACAGCCGCACCGCCTCGAGGGTGTCGAACGGCGCCGGGGTGAGTTGCGACTTCCATAACCACGACCACAGCTGCGGCATCGGCCCGGGCGGGATCTTGGCGTTGCCGGCGAAGACCGCTTGCACCATCTGCGGCCGATCGAGAGCGAGGACGAGCGCGCGTCGCGTCTGTGGGTCGGCAAACACGGGGTGCGGTTTGGAGCGGTCCCCGTTCGCCCGCAGGTTGAAGCGCACGAAATTGTATGTCGAGCCGGGGTAGGGGTACAGCGTGAGCGCCGAATCGGCCTTGGCCTTGGCGATGTTGGCGGGCGTGACGAGGACCTCGACCGCATCGGCCTCGCCCGCCAGGACCATCGTAACGGCGTTGTTGAGGTTCCCGGCGAATCTCCAGATCAGCCGCCGCAGATGCGGCCGCCCGAGGAAATACGTGGAGTCCGCCGCCAGCTCGATGCTCTGGCCCGGCGTCCAGCTGACGAAGCGATACGGACCGGCCCCGATCGGGGCGCGCCCGAACGGCGCGGTCTGCCAGGTGGCGCGCGCGACGTTCCGCAGCAGGTGCGCCGGAAGAATGCGCATGTGATACGTGGCGTCGTAGAACATTTCGGGATAGCGGTCGCGGAACTTGAAGACGACGGTCAGCGAATCGGTGGCGGTGACCGACGCGATGTGGGCGAGGGCCTCGCGATCCTGCGAGCCGACGATGCTGTCACGGTATACGTCGAAGGTGAAGGCCACATCGGCCGCGGTCACCGGCGGCCCGTCCTGCCACCTGGGTCGCGGATCGAGATGGAAGGTCAGCGTCAGCGGATCGGTCCACTCCCAGCTGCGGGCCAGCTCCGGCGTGAAGCCGGAGTCGCCGAACGTCCCGCCGTCGGGGCCGATGTCGGCGAGCTTCAGAAAGACCTGGTCAAAGACGTCGCGCTCGATGGCCTGCGTGGACACCGCCGGCAGCAACGAGCTCGGCTCACCAGACGCCGCGAACACCACGGTGCCGCAATACTCGGTCGTGCACCCACCCTGGCCCTTGCACCCGCCGAGGGCGGCGAGGAGTGCCGGGAGCAGCACAGCGACACGAGGCGAGCGAACAAGTGTGGAGATCATGGTTCCTAAGATTTCACGGCGCGTCTAGCGGCGCCAGGTCCAGTCGGGGTCGGAGAAGACGGTAGAAGGCGGTAGCGGGCGATAGGGGGCGACAGAGGTCAGAACCGGCGGCCATTCCGACACGATTGCGCCGGCTACTTCGTCGAACGTGACCTTCCGCCCAAGGAGTTGTGACAAGGATGTTGCTGAGCTCGCGGCTGACACCTGACGGCTGACGGCGTCGATGTTCTCCTGCGATCCCCCCAGCAAGATCGAGCCGTGTTGGAGAAACGCGGACTCAAGTCGCACCTGCGCCGACCCGACGACCTTGCGGTCGTGTACCGTGATCTCACCGCCGACCGGCGATGCAAAGCAGGCGCCGACGCCGAGGCCAGCGGGGCGGCCATTCTTCGGAGCGAGCCGGGCGGGGGCGCCGAGCGTCCGCAGCGCAGCGGCGAGGCGCTCGTGAATGGCGCAGTAGCTCTGGTGCAGGGACCCGAACGCGGCGATCGGCGCGGCGACGGCGTAGGTGACTTCATCCTCGTGCCAAACGGCGCGGCCGCCGGTGGGGCGGCGCACTACGTCCCAGCCGCGATGCTCGATGGCCGCGCGGTCATAGCGTGCCAGCGCGGGCTCGTTGCGGCCGAAGGAAAGGCAGGGCGGAGACCAACGGTAGAGCCGCAGCGTCGCACGACCGGTGCGCGCCGCGTCTTCGAGCAGCAGCGCGTCGAGCGCCATGTTGGAGGCGCCCGCACGGCCCGTCGCGTCGATCATCACCTGCCATTCCATGGCGCGCCTCCGCGGGACCTCGTAACATAGGCGCCGTATGCGCGTGGTGCCGCCGCTCGCCCTGCTCACCTCCCTCGCCCGTGTCGCGGCCGCGCAATGCGCCAACGGTTCGCCGCCGCCCTGCGCGCCTCTGACCATCGCCGCCCCCGACCCCAGCCGCATCGCGGTGTTTGCGAACGCGCTGTTGATCCCGCAGCGCGACAGCGTGGCCGCCGAGCTGGCCCGGCTCGAAGCGCCGAAACGGTGAACGACCCGGACATCTCGCTCGTCATTCCCGCGTACAACGAAGCAGGCTTTCTTCCGCGGCTCCTCGCCTCCCTGGTCGAGGCGCGGGACCGGTATACGGCTCAAGGCGGCGCCGTCGAGGTCATCGTGGCCGACAACCTGTCGACTGATGACACCGCCGCGCTCGCGACCGCAGCCGGGGCTCGGGTGGTGCGCGTCGAGCAGCGCCGCATCGCCGCGGCGCGCAACGGCGGCGCTGCCAGTGCCCGTGGCCGGATCCTCGCGTTCCTCGACGCCGACACCGTGCAGGTCCACCCCGACACATTCGGCGCCGTCCGCACGGCACTCGACGATCCACGCGTCGTCGGCGGGGCGACGGGATGTACGCTCGAGCGGTGGTCAGTCGGGCTCGCGGCAACGTACGCGATGATGATCCCGCTGGTTTGGGCGACGCGCTTCGATACCGGTCTGGTGTTCTGCCGGCGGTCGGACTTCGTCGCGGTGGGCGGCTATCCCGAAGAGCTGCGGCTCGCCGAGGATGTCGCCTTCCTGTGGCGCCTGCGGCGCCTCGGCCGCCGGCGAGGGCAGCGGCTGCGCCGGTTGCGGCGCTATAAGGTCGTGGCGTCGACGCGGAAGTTCGACGAGCACGGCGACTGGCACTATTTCGGCTTCCTGCTCCGTGCGCCGGCCCTGTTGTTCGGCGCGCGATTCGACGCCCTCGCCGATCGCTATTGGTACCGGCCCAACCGTTAGCGATCAGACCGTCGCGTAGCTCTCCATCGGCGGGCACACGCACACGAGGTTGCGGTCGCCGTACGCGCCGTCCACCCGTCCAACCGCCGGCCACACCTTCTGCACGCGCGTCGCCGGGGTGGGGAAGCCGGCCCGTTCGCGCGAGTAGGGGCGGTCCCAGTCGTCGGCCAGCAGGTCCTCCAGCGTGTGGGGCGCGTTGCGCAACAGGTTGTTGTCGCGGTCGGCCCTGCCGGCCTCGATCTCGCGCATCTCCTCACGGATCGCGATCAACGCGTCGCAGAAGCGGTCGAGCTCTTCCTTGGACTCGCTTTCCGTCGGCTCGACCATCAGCGTCCCTGCGACGGGGAACGACACCGTGGGCGGATGGAAGCCGTAATCGATGATGCGCTTCGCGATATCCTCGACCTCGATGCCCGCCGACGCCTTGAACGGGCGGGTGTCGATGATGCACTCGTGGGCGACGCGGCCGTTCTTGCCCGCATACAGCGTCTCGTAGAACCCCTCGAGCCGTTTCGCGATGTAGTTGGCGTTCAGGATGGCGACCTTGGACGCCTCGGCGAGCCCCGACTGTCCCATCAACGCGATATACGCCCACGAGATGGTGAGTATCGACGACGAGCCCCAGGGTGCCGCCGAGACGGTGCCGCACGACTGCGGATGTCCCAGGGGGATCACCGGGTGATCGGGGAGGAACGGCAAGAGATGCGCGGCGACGGCGATCGGTCCCATTCCGGGACCGCCGCCGCCGTGGGGAATGCAGAACGTCTTGTGCAGGTTGATGTGGCACACGTCGGCGCCGATATCGCCGGGCCGGCACAAGCCGACCTGCGCGTTCATGTTGGCGCCGTCCATGTAGACCTGCCCACCGTGCTGGTGCACGACCTTGCAGATCTCGCGAATCGTCCCTTCGAACACGCCGTGGGTGGACGGATACGTCACCATCAACGCGCCGAGGGTGTCCCGATACTGCTCGGCCTTGGCCTTGAGGTCTCGGACGTCGATGTTGCCGTCCGCATCGGATTGCACGGGCACGACGGTGAATCCCGCCATCACCGCGCTCGCGGGATTCGTGCCGTGGGCCGACATCGGGATCAGGCAGACGGTGCGCTTGCCGTTGCCCTGCGCCTTGTGGTAGGCGCGGATGACGAGCAGTCCGGCGAATTCGCCTTGCGATCCGGCGTTCGGCTGCAGTGAGACGCCGGCAAAGCCGGTGATCTCGGCGAGCTGCGCCTCGAGCTGCCGGAACAGCATCTGGTACCCTTGTGCCTGCGACAGCGGCGCGAACGGATGCAGCCGATTGAACTCGCGCCACGAGAGCGACATCATCTCGGTCGTCGCGTTGAGCTTCATCGTGCACGAGCCGAGCGGGATCATCGATCCGGTGAGCGACAGATCGCGCGCTTCGAGCGATTTGATGTAGCGGAGCATCTCGGTCTCGGAGCGATGCCGGTTGAAGACCGGATGCTCGAGGTACGGCGACGTTCGCTGGAGCGCCTTC
>DATLVL010000022.1:0-11932 GCA_035577525.1 Gemmatimonadales bacterium
ACGTCCATGTGGACGACGATGTCCTCAGTCGTCTCGTAAACGTCGGTGGGCGGCTTCCACTTGGGCGAGCCGACGAACCCGACGGGTCGCCCGTGGGCGACCTCGTTGAAGTACACCTCCAGCTCGTCGGCGAGATGCACCGGAAACGCGCCGGAACCTTTCGAGGAACGATGGGAGCCGTCAGCCATGGACGACAAGATAACGCTTGATCAGGTGCCCCGCGTCATCGACTTGAAATCGTCGTCGTCCTCTTCGTCGTCATCGTCTTCTTCCAGGTCCTCATCGTCCTCGAAGTCCTCGTCGAGCTCCTCGTCCAGCTCCTCCTCATCGTCCTCCTCCAGCTCCTTCTCCTTCTCTTCGTCCGGCGGATGCGTCATCATCCTCTCCCTGCGGTTGGTGTGATCCGGCTCAGGCGGTGGCGCGCTCCGCCAGGTCCCACAGGCGGGCCGCCACCGCGTCGTCCAGCGCCTGCGGGGCCGGCGAGGCTTCCTTCCAACGGTTGAAATACACCCCCGACACGCCAGCCACATCCGTGGCCACGGCGAGCCGCACGACGGGCGCCGCTCCCTTGTGGGTGGGGGCGAGCACCAGACGCAGCAGCCACCGCACCGGGGCTGGCGCCGGCTTCCAGATCCCCGACCAGATGGCGCCGGGGTGGAGGGCGAGGACCGCGATGCTGGGTTCGCGCCGCGCCAGCTCCCGTGTGTACAGCACCTGCGCCAGCTTCGTCTGCGCGTACATGCGCAGCGGCCGAAATCCCCGGCTCAGCTCCGGATCGTCCCACGGGATCCGTCCCGAACGATGCGCTTCGGAGCTGACGTTGACGATGCGTGGCGCCGCGCCACGCCGCAGCGCGCCGAGCAGCAGCCGCGTGAAAAGAACGTGTCCCAGAAAATTCGTCTGCCACATCCGCTCGTGTCCGTCCCCGGTCACCTGACGGTGACGGGTCACGGTGCCGGCGTTGTTGACGAGCACGTCGAGCGCCGGGTGCCGCTCGAGGAGTTTCGTGGCGGCCTGCCGCACGCTGGTGTACGAGGCCAGGTCGGCCACCAGCAGCTCGGCCTTGCCCCCGGCCGCAGTGAGCTCCTGCACGACGGCGGCGCCGCGCGCCGGATCGCGCACGGCGACGATCACGCGCCCGCCGCTCAGCGCCAGCGCCCGCGCCGCTTCGAGTCCGATGCCGCTGGTCGCGCCGGTGACCATGATGGTCCGGCCGGCAGCCGACGGCAATGCATGATCGATTACCGGGCCGTCCTCACCGCCGGCCGGCGGGTGGCGTAGAGCGGGAAGGCATCCGTCAGCTCGCGCACGTCCTGTTTCACACGCGCCAGGGTCCCGTCATCCTTCTTCGTCAGGACGTCGTCGATCAGCTGCGCGACGCGCGTCATCTCGACCTCGCTGAATCCCCTCGTGGTCACCGCCGGGGTGCCCAGACGAATACCGCTCGTCACGAACGGCGACTGCGGATCGCCGGGAATCGTGTTCTTGTTCACCGTGATCCCCGCGCGGTCGAGCAGCTGCTCCGCTTCCTTGCCGGTGAGCTGCTTGGGCCGCAGGTCGACGAGCATGAGGTGCGTATCCGTTCCACCGGAGACGATGGCGTAGCCGCGCTGCACCAGCGCGGCGGCGAGCGCCTGGGCGTTCCTGATCACCGCGGCCGCGTATTCCTTGAACTCCGGCTGGCTCGCCTCGCCCAGCGCCACCGCTTTGGCGGCGATCACATGCTCCAGCGGCCCACCCTGGGTGCCGGGGAAGACCTGCTTGTCGACCGCCTTCGCGAGATCGGCGCGGCACAGGATCATGCCGCCGCGGGGACCGCGCAGCGTCTTGTGCGTCGTCGTGGTGACGATGTGCGCATGCGGTACGGGCGAGGGGTGCAGCCCAGCGGCGACGAGCCCCGCGAAATGGGCCATGTCGACCACCAACGTGGCGCCGACTTCGTCGGCGATCGCGCGCATCGCGGAGAAATCGATGATGCGCGCGTACGCGCTGCCGCCCGCGATGAGCAGGCGCGGGCGCTCGACACGCGCGATGGCCCGCACATCGTCGTAGTCGATGCGCCCCGTGTCTTCGCGCACGCCGTACTGCACGGCGCGGAACAGAAGCCCTGAGAAATTGACGCTCGCCCCGTGCGTCAGATGCCCGCCGTGCGGCAGCGCCAGGCCGAGCAGCGTCTCGCCCGGCTTCGCGACGGCGAGGTAGGCCGCCATGTTCGCCTGCGCTCCGGAATGCGGCTGCACGTTGGCGTGCTCGGCGCCGAACAAGGCCTTGGCGCGATCGATGGCGAGCTGCTCGACTTCGTCCACGATCTCGCAGCCGCCGTAGTAGCGTTTGCGCGGCAGACCTTCGGCGTACTTGTTGGTGAGCGCCGTGCCCATCGCCTCGAGCACGGCGACCGAGACGAAGTTCTCGCTGGCGATCAGCTCGAGGCCGTGCTCCTGGCGCGCCACCTCGCGGCGGATCAGGTCGGCGATGGCCGGATCGGCCTTGGACAGGGAGGCGAGACGGTCGATCACAGGTCGATCTTCTCCACGCGACGCTCGTGCCGGCCGCCTTCGAATGGCGTGTCGAGCCAGCGGCGCAGGGTGTCGAGACTCTCGGAATCGCTCATGAAGCGTGACGGCAGGACCAGGATATTGGCGTCGTTGTGCTTGCGTGACAATTCAGCGACCTCGGGACTCCAGACCACGGCGGCGCGCACGTGGGGATAGCGGTTCGCGACGAACGACATGCCCAGCCCCGAGCCGCACGTCAGCACGCCGCGGCGCACTTCGCCCCGGCTCACCGCCTCGGCCACCGGCCGGGCGAAATCGGGGTAGTCGTCCTGCGGGTCGAGGCTGGGCGCACCGACGTCCACCGGATCGTAGCCGAGGCGCTTGAGCTCGTCGATCAGCTTCGCCTTGAGCTCGTACCCGGCGTGATCGGCGCCCACCAGCACGCGCTCAGACAAAGTTCTGCCGCACTTTCGCGACCATCGCGATGCGCTCTTCCGCCAGCCGGTCGGCCGCCAGGTAGCTGGGGATGCGCTCCTCGCGCGCGATGTCGAACACGCGCAGGATCGAGTCGTAGATCTCACCCGCCTTGTTGCGGGCGCGCTCCAGCGACCAGCCGTGCAGCTCGGCGTTCACGTTGATCAGGCCGCCGCCGTTGATCACGTAGTCGGGCGCGTAGAGGATGCCCTGCGACTCGAGCTCCTGTCCGTGACGATCCTCGGCGAGCTGATTGTTGGCGGCCCCGGCGACGATGTCGACTTTGAGCTGCGACAACGTGTCGTCGTTGATGACCGCCCCGAGGGCGCAGGGAGCGAAGATATTGGCCTGCTGCGCGTAGATGGCGTCGGTCGACACCGCGGTGGCGGCGAAGTCCTCCACCACCGACTTGACGCGCTGCGCGTCGATGTCGGTGACGATGAGCCGCGCCCCGTCTTCGTGCAGCAGTTTGATCAACGAGTACCCGACGTGCCCGCACCCCTGCACCGCCACCACTTTGCCGGCCAGATCGTCCGTGCCGTAGCGCACCTTGGCGCACGCCTTGATGCCGCGATACACGCCATAGGCCGTCACCGGCGACGGATCGCCCGACTTGCCGAGCAACCCCGTGACGTGCTCCGTCTCGGCGCGGATGAACTCCATGTCCGCCGTCGAGGTGCCGACGTCCTCGGCGGTGATGTAGCGGCCGCCCAGCGACTCGACGTGGCGGCCGTGCGCCCGGAAAATCGCCTCGCGCCGCGTGATGCGGTTGTCCCCGAGGATGACGCTCTTGCCACCGCCCAAGTTCAAGCCCGCGACTGCCGCCTTGTAGGTCATGCCGCGCGCCAGCCGCAGCGCGTCCACCAGCGCTTCGCGGTCGTCGTGATAGTTCCAGAAGCGCGTGCCGCCCAGCGCCGGCCCGAGCCGCGTGTCGTGGACCGCGATAATGCCGCGGTAGCCGCACGCATCGTCGTAATAGAAGCTCACCTGCTCGTGCGTGTGCTCGGCGAGCAGCGCGAACAGATCGCCGCTCTTCGACTCGCTCGGGGCCGCGACGCGGCTAGGCGCTGTAGAGGCCACGCGCGATGACGATCCGCTGGATTTCACTGGTGCCTTCATAGATCTCGGTGACCTTTGCGTCCCGAAAGAGTTTCTCCACGGGGAAGTCCCGCATGTAGCCGTAGCCGCCGAACAGCTGCACCGCCTGCGTCGTCACCCACATCGCCGTCTCCGACGCGAACAGCTTCGCCATGCTCGCCTGCTCCCGCACCGGCTCGCCGCGATCCTTGCGCGCCGCGGCGGCATGGGCCAGCGCCCGGGCGGCCGCAACCCGCGTCGCCATGTCGGCCAGCTTGAACTGCACGCCCTGGAAGTCGCGCAGCGGCCGGTCGAACTGGTGCCGCTCGGCGCAGTAGGCGACGCTCAGCTCCAGCGCGCGCCGGGCGATTCCCACCGCCTGCGCCGCAATGCCGAGCCGCCCCGCTTCCAGGCCCTCCATCGAATAGACGAACCCCATGCCCGCTTCGCCCAGCAGCGCATCGGCCGGCAGCCGCAGATCCTCGAGCGCCACCGCCGCGGTGTTGGAGGCGCGCAGCCCCATCTTGTCTTCCGGCTTGCCGGGACGATACCCCGGCGTGTCGGTGGGAACGATGAAGGTCGAAATCCCCTTGGCGCCGTGGCGCGCGCCCGGCGTATCGGTGCGCACCATCACCATCATCAGGTCCGCCGTGCCGCCGTTCGTCGCCCATGCTTTGGCGCCGTTCAACACCCAGCCCGCCCCGTCGCGCACCGCCTGGGCGTGCATTCCGGCCGGGTCCGAGCCGGCATCGGGCTCCGAGAGGGCGAAGCCGACGAGCAGCTCACCGCGCGCCAGCGGCTTGAGCCAGCGCTCCTTCTGCGCCTCGCTGCCGTGGCGCTGCAGCATCGTCGCCGGGATGGCGTTCTGGATTCCCACCGACACCGCGACGCCGGCGTCGGCGGCCGCGATCTCCTCGAGCGCCAGCAGGTAGGTGACGGTATCGAAACCCATACCGTCGTAGCGCTCCGCCACGGTCATGCCGAGGAAGCCCAGCTTGCCGAGCTCGTCGATCACCGCGCGTGGGAACTCCTTGGTCCGATCCCACTCCGCGGCGTGCGGCTCGATATGCTCGCGCGCGAACTCGCGCGCCAGCTCCATCACCTGGCGCTGCGTGTCGGTCAGACCGCCTGCCGGTGCGTCAACGACGGTAGTCATAGAACCCTCGACCGCTCTTCTTCCCCAGCCGTCCGGCCGCCACCATGCGCGCGAGCAGCGGGCAGGGACGGTATTTGTCGTCGCCCAGGTCGCGGTGCAGTACCTGGAGGATCGCGAGGCAGACGTCGAGCCCGATCAGGTCGGCGAGTGCCAGCGGTCCCAGCGGATGATTCATCCCGAGCTTCATCACCGTGTCGATCGCCTCGGGGCTCGCGACCCCCTCCATCACGCAGAAGATCGCCTCGTTGATCATCGGCATGAGGACGCGATTGGAGACGAACCCCGGCGAATCGTTCACTTCGACCGGCGTCTTCCCGAGACTCTTCGCGATCTCGACGGTGCGCGCCGCCGTCGCGTCGGTCGTCTCCACCCCGCGGATCACCTCGACCAGCGGCATCAGCGGCACCGGATTCATGAAATGCATCCCGATCACCTGCCCCGGCCGCCCTGTCTGGGCGCCGATGGAGGTAATGGGGATCGAGGACGTATTGGTGGCAAGGATCGCGCCGGTAGGCGCCGAGCGGTCGAGGTCGCGAAAGATGCGGAACTTGGTCTCCGGATGCTCCGAGGCCGCCTCCACCACTAGCTCGGCCTGCCCCGCCCCATCGAGCACGGTGGACATCGTCAGACGTCCCAGCGCCGCGTCCTTCTGTTCCGCGGAAATCCCGCCCTTCTTCACCTGGCGCTCGAGGTTCGACCCGATCGTCTCCCGCGCCTTGTCGAGCTGGTCCCCCGACACATCGACAAGCAGCGTGTCCCAGCCGTTCTGGGCGAACACATGGGCAATGCCGTTGCCCATCGTGCCGGCCCCGACTACCGTGACTCGGCTCATGTTGCGGCCTGGGTCAGCCAATCAGCGGGGCGGCGAATGCCGCGTCCCAGCACCAGGACGCTGCCGAGCAGGAAGACGATGGTGCCGATCAGGCCACCTTCCGGTCCGAAGCGCCCGCCGTCGAGCCACATGTGCGCCCCGGGCGTATAGGCGCCCGGCATGTTGAACACGATGCCGCTCACCGGCGCGTCGAAGACCAGGCTCAGCCCGGCGTTCCAGCCGAAGTGCAGCCCCCAGGCGAGCGGCATGCCTCCGTTAGAGAAGAAGGCGACGCCGAGCCACACCGCGGCGAGCGCGATGTTCACGGTACTGATCAGGTCGACGTCGGGATTGGCGAGATGGGCCGCGCTGAACGCGACCGCGAGGAACAAGATCGCGGTGCCGGGGCCGGTCACGTCGGCGAGACGCCGCAGTGGATAGCCGCGAAACATCAGCTCCTCGGCGAGCGCCGCCGTGAGCAATCCCACGCCGATCGGCAACGCCACGACCCAGAAGTTGCCACCGGTCGAGACCTGCACGGTGGCTTTGTTGGTCACCACCGCGAGCAGCACCGCCATCGCCGCCATCCCCGCTCCGAGTGCGAGGCCGTACACGAAGCGCCAGGGGAAGGTGCGCGGCGCGCGCCACCCCAGCCGGCTCCAGCTGTGCCGGTCGAGCAGCCGGCCGACGATCACCGTGGCAACCGCGAACCCGAGCAGGCGGAATACTCCGTCGCGCGCCAGCCACCACAGCGGCCCGCCGATCGACGGCAGCAGCGCTCCCAGCCCGATCGTCACACCGAGCCCGATGGCGGCGAACAGCCCGAGCCAGAGCAGCGCGATACCCAGCGGCTTCAGCTGGTCCATAAACGATTCGCGCGCCCTCAGAGGCGCGCGCGGACCGGTCGGATCGTGGGACGGAGGATCAGCACCGCCAGTACCAGCTTGATGAAGTCACCCAACAGGAACGGGATCGTGGCCAACTGCGCCGCGCGGCTGAGCGAACCGGTGAGCACGAGCAGCTGCGCCAGACCACCGAGGTGAATCAACACGAGCCCGGCGAACGCCGCGAGCGCCACGCGGCCGATCCGTTGGCCGTCACCCACCAGGCGGCCGACGGCGTATGCCGCCAAGGGATACGCGAGGAGATACCCGCCTGTGGGACCGAGCAGCCGGGCGACACCGGGCAATCCGACCGGCGTGAACACCGGCAGGCCGGCGGCGCCAAGCGCCAGATAGAGCAGCAGACTCGCGCCGCCGGGCCAGCTCCCGAGCAGGCCGCCGACGATCAGCACGGCGAGCGGCTGCAGCGTCATCGGGACAGGAGTTCCCGGCAGCGGCACGGCGACCTGCGCCGCGAGCGCCACGAGCGCGGTGCCGAGCAGAACGGCGATCGTCCGCCTGAGCGGCAGCGTCGCATTGCGAAGCGCCAGCACCTGTTCCATTACATCGCCTCCACGCTGAGGGCGACGGCATTGCCGCCGCCGAGACAGAGGGTGGCGAGACCGGTGCGCACTTTTCGATCTCGCATGGCATAGAGCAGCGTCGTCAGCACGCGCGCGCCCGAGGCGCCGATCGGATGTCCCAGGGCGATCGCGCCGCCGTTGACGTTGACGCGGTCCCAATCCCAGCCGAGCGCCCGCCCGTCGGCGAGCGCCTGCACGGCGAATGCTTCATTCGCCTCGATCAAATCGTAATCGCCGATCTTCGTGCCGGCTTTCTGCATCAGATTCTGCACCGCCACGATCGGAGCGAAGAAGAGATCCTTCGGCTCCCCGCCGCCCGTCGCATAGGCGGTGATGCGGGCGAGGGGGGCGAGCCCGTGCGTGCGCGCGAAGGCGAGCGAGGTGACGACGAGCGCCGACGCGCCGTCGTTAAGTCCCGGAGCGTTGCCGGCGGTGACGCTGCCGTCCTTCTCGAACGACGGCTTCAGTGCCGCGAGCGCCTCGAGACTGGTATCGGCGCGCGGCCCTTCGTCCTTCTCGACGACGGTCGGGCCCTTCTTCCCCGGGATCTCGACCGCGACCGTTTCGGCCTTGAACCGGCATGCCTGCATCGCGGCGACGGCCTTCTGGTGGCTCGCCAGGGCAAACGCGTCCTGGTCGGCGCGGGATACGCCGGCCTTGCGCGCCGTGTATTCCGCCAGATTGCCCATGTGCTGGTTGGAGAACGAGTCCCACAGGCCGTCGTGGATCATGCCATCGACGAGCGACTGGTTGCCGGCCTTTATGCCGCCGCGCATGCCGTAGACGTAGTACGGCGCGTTCGACATCGATTCCATGCCGCCCGCCACGACGCACTGGGCATCGCCGGCCTTCACGGCCTGCGCCGCGAGCATCACCGCTTTGAGCCCCGAGCCACACACCTTGTTCACGGTGAGACTGGGGATGGTTCCCGCGAGGCCGGAGTGAATCGCAGCCTGCCGCGCCGGCGCCTGCCCCACGCCTCCCTGCAGTACGTTGCCGAGGATCACCTCATCGACGGTCTCGTCCTTGACGCCGGCGCGCCGCACCGCTTCGCGCACCACGAGCGCGCCGAGTTTGGGGGCCGGCAGGGGGGAAAGACCGCCAAGAAACCGTCCGATCGGGGTCCGGCAGGCGCTGAGAATGACGGGTGTGGTTTGATCGGTCTGCATTCCATTCCTCCCCGGGCTTTAACGCCCGGGGTCAGCCTGAACCTCGCCCCGGGTTGGCGCCACCCGTCAAACTAAGGGGGTGAGGGACCGGGTGTGAACCTCCTGCCGCAGCCGCTCCACGAAGTCCGCCACCGGCAGGACCTCCTGCTTCTTGCCAGCCCCGCGCGCCCGCACGGCGACCGTTCCGGCCTCCGCTTCCCGCTGACCCACCACCGCGAGGTAAGGCACCTTCTGCATCTCGCCGTCGCGGATCTTGTAGTTCAGGGTCTCGGAGCGATCGTCGAGATGCACGCGCAACCCCGCCGCCCGCAGCGCGTCGGCAACCCGGCGGGCCGCGTCGAGCTGTGTGTCGGCGATGGGCAGCACGCGGACCTGCTCCGGCGACAGCCACAGCGGGAACGCGCCCGCGAAATGCTCGATCAGGATGCCCAGCAGCCGCTCGAACGACCCGCTCACCGCGCGATGAATGACCACGAGGCTGTGCTCGCTGTTGTCCTCGCCTACGTACTTCAGGTCGAAGCGCTCGGGCGCCTGGTAGTCCAGCTGGATGGTCCCCAGCTGCCACGTCCGTCCGATGGAATCCGCGACGTGGAAGTCGATTTTCGGACCGTAGAACGCGCCGTCGCCCGGGTTGATCTCGTAGGCCTCGCCCGTGGCGTCGAGGGCGGCCTTGAGTCCCGCCTCGGCGCGATCCCACAGGGCGTCCTCGCCAATGCGCACGGCCGGACGGGTGCAGTACTTGAGCTGCGGCACCAGCCCGAAGGTGCGGTAGTAGCTGAGGATGAAGTGCGTCAGCCGCTTCACCTCTTCGGTGATCTGGCTCTCCATCAGGAAGATGTGGCAGTCGTCCTGCTGGAATTGCCGCACCCGCACCAGCCCCGACAACGACCCGGAGACCTCGTTGCGATGCAGCACATCGAACGTGCACAGCCGCAACGGCAGCTCGCGGTACGAATGCTTCCCCGCGTTGAACAGCAGATAATGCGACGGGCAGTTCATCGGCTTGAGCGAGAAGTCGGGCTCGCCGGTCTCCTTGTCCAACACCAGGAACATGTTTTCCCGGTACTTGCCCCAATGCCCCGACTGCTCCCACAAGGCCTTGTTGTACATCAAGGGCGTCATCACCTCGTGATAGCCGTCGCGATGCAGCTCGCGCATGTAGGCCCGGATCTCGTTCACGATCGTGGTGCCGCGGCTGGTGAAGAACACGGCGCCCGGCGCCCAATGATGGAGCATGAACAGATCCAGCTCGCGTCCCAGTTTGCGGTGGTCGCGCTTCTTCGCTTCTTCGAGCCGGTGGAGGTACGCCTCCAGGTCTTCCTTCTTGAACCAGGCGGTGCCGTAGATGCGCTGCAGCATCTGGCGCCGCTCGTCGCCGCGCCAATACGCCCCCGCCCCGTGCAGCAGCTTGAAGTGCTTCACCTTCCCCGTGCTCGCGACGTGCGGCCCGCGGCACAAGTCGACGAACGGACCGTCGGTGTAGACCGAGATCACCTCGTCGGCACCGAGGTCGTCGATGCGCTCGAGCTTCAGCGGGTCATCCTTGAAGCGCCGCTTGGCTTCTTCGCGCGAGACCTCCTCCCGCACAAACGGATGATCCGCCGTCGCAACTTCCGCCATCTTGTGTTCGATCGCCGCCAAATCCTCCGGCCCGAAGGGCTGGTCCACCTCGAAGTCGTAGTAGAATCCGTCCTCGATCGGCGGGCCGAAGCCGATCCCCGCCTTGGGAAACAGTTGCCGCACCGCCGTGGCCAGGACATGCGCCGCCGAATGGCGCAGCACGTCGAGCGCCTGCGGGTCCTTGTCGGTGAGAATTGAAACCGATGCCCCGTCGGGCAGCGGCCGGCCGAGATCGCGCACCTCGCCGTTCACGCGCGCGGCGATCGCCGCCTTGGCGAGTCCCGGCCCGATCTGGGCCGCGAGATCGCGCGCCGTCGCGCCGGCAGGCAGGACCCGGGTACTCCCGTCCGGGAGGGTGATGTGCAGTTCGTTGGCCACGGTCAGCGCGTGGTGTCGGTTTCGACGCTCGGCTCGACGGAGCCGAAGGGCGGGAGCTGCGTGCCGTTGCGGAAATACAGCACGATCCCGCCCACGAGCAGCAGCGCCAGCATCAGCCAGCGCGCGAGCCGGATCGTCGAGATGACGTTGGGTTCGTCAGCCATGGGGGGAATTCTAACAGAGGATGTGGGGGTTGGTGGAAGTTGGGTGGAGGACCTCCACCCACCTCCACCATCCTCCACAACCTCCAGCCGTTATTATAAGGAAATGCCTGCACCGTCCGACCTTCCGCCACAGTACGATCCCAGCACCGTCGAGGCCGGGCTCTATCGCACCTGGATGGAGCGCGGGGCGTTCGCCCCCACCCCCGGTCCGGATCGCTCCCCCTACGTCATCGTGATCCCCCCGCCCAACGTGACGGGGGTGCTGCACATGGGCCACGGCCTCAACAATACGATCCAGGACGTGCTGATCCGCTTCGAGCGGGCTCGGGGCCGCGAGACGCTGTGGGTCCCCGGCACCGACCACGCCGGCATCGCGACACAGAACGTGGTCGAGCGGCTCATCGCCAAAGAGGGGAAGACCCGCTTCGACCTGGGCCGCGAGGCGTTCGTCGAGCGTGTGTGGGCGTTCGTGAAGGAGACCGGCAACACGATCCTCGAGCAGCTGAAGCAGATCGGCGCGTCGTGCGACTGGACCCGCACCCGCTTCACCCTCGATCCGGCCTACACGCGCGCCGTGCGCGAGGTGTTCGTGCGGCTGTGGGAAGAAAAGCTGATCTATCGCGGCCACCGCGTGATTCACTGGTGCCCGCGCTGCCTCACTGCCCTGTCCGACGAGGAGGCGGAATCCAAGGAGACCGACGGCAAGCTCTACTTCATCCACTATCCAATGGCCGATGGCAGTGGTCACGTCACCGTCGCCACGACGCGCCCGGAGACGCTGCTCGGCGACACGGCCGTAGTCGTCCATCCCGACGATCCGCGAGGGGCCCCCTACATCGGGAAGACGGTGAAGCTCCCCATCACGGGCTTCGAGATCCCGGTGCTGGCGGACGAGAGCGTGGACCGCGAGTTCGGCACCGGGTTCGTGAAGGTGACCCCGGCGCACGACGCCAACGACTTCGACATCGGGACACGTCTCGGACTCGCGATGCCGCTCATCATGCGCGAGAACGGTACGATGGGCGACGACGGCGGGGACCGTCAGGGCGACACCACGCCACGCGTTCCCCAGAGTCTCGTCGGGGTCGATCGCTTCGTGGCGCGTAAGCAGATCGTGAAGCAG
>DATLVL010000023.1:0-13599 GCA_035577525.1 Gemmatimonadales bacterium
CTGCAGGATCTGAACGGTCACGACTCGACCTGCAGGGTGTACGTCAGCACCGTCTGACCGCCCGCCGGCACGTGGATGCGAAACCGGGTCTCCGTCGACGACAGTTTCTCCGCCGGGACGCTGCTCTCGGTCACCGACCAGATACCGAAGTGGCTCTCGCGCACGTCGACAGTGACGGTATCCGTCTTGGCGTTCGTCACGGTGACCCGGTACGACGCGGTGATGCGCTGGCGCGAAGGGAGACCGCGCCGCAACGGGGCCAGCTGCTCCTGGTTGTAATCGGTCTGGATCCGCTCCGCCGTCACGTCGAACGCGTCGCCCGACTGCACGCGCACGTCTTTGGCAGCCGGCGTGTGGCCGATCGTCGCCTCGCCGATCAGCTGCAGCCGGCCGGACGAGTCGGCCTGGTAGAGCTGCATCGTGCCTCCGGGGAGCGGGCGGTCACCGAACGAAGTCCCTTTCGCTCGTTTGAACGTGTACCAGACCTGCACCGGCACCTGGTTCTCCTCGCCGGGCTGCTGACCAAAATAGCCGCGCCAAGGCAGCACACCGGGCACGACGAACTCCTGCGTCACGGGCGTCGACGTCCGCGGGAAGATCGCGGTTGTGACCGGGACGTTGGGTTCGAGCGCAAGCTTCGCAGGCAGGGAATACACGTGTGTCTCGCCGACCGACGCCTCCGTGACGGTCATTGCATTCGCAACAACACCCTGCATTGCCATCCTGCCCGCTCGTTCCTCAACCTGTGGCGCCCTAGGCTCCCTGGTCTGATTTATGGAGCCAGCAACGAGCTGAACGTCCGCTGAGTCCGTTCTCAGCGATTGTGACGTCACGGTCGCCGCGCCTCCGAGCGTTGCCTGCCCGCCCCCGATAATCGCCTGATACGTTGCCTCCCAGGTCACACCCTCGGCCAAGTATGCGAGCTGCGTAGTGGAGCGATTTCGCGTTGCCTCCAGCGACAGCGCAGCCTCCGGCGCCGTGCGCACCAATTCGCTCGGGAACAGGGGCTGCCCCGGCAGCGCGAGCAGCAGGCGGCCGTCGGCGAGCTTGAACTGCGGCGGGTCGACTCTCACCACGGTCGCCTTGATCGTGTCCCGGCGACCGAGGCCTTCCGACACGAACGCGATGGTCTGGCCGAGGGCGCGGTTCAGCGCGTCAGCCGCCGAGCTCGGATACCGGACCGTCGCCCCAGACACGGTCACTGCGGTATCCGGCGAGAACAGCGTTGCCGGATCCAAACCGTCGAACTGCACCGTGACGGCATTGCGCCCCTTCTGCAGCGCCTGCGGCAGCGTGCGCCGCACCACCACCCGCCCGTCACTGTAAATGGAAAGCGAGGTCTGCCCTCGCAGAATCTGGGGAGCCGTCGCAAGCATCATCACCGCGACCGCTGATAGCTGATAGCTGATAGCTGAAAGCTTCATTTGAGCCACTCCAAGGCCACGCGTCTCGCGATCAGAGACGTCAACGTATACCAGATCAACACAGCCAGCACCGCGACGAGCCTGGACGTGCGGTCCGCCGGCAGCGACAACGTCATGTACAGCGCCAGCGGCAGCGTCGTCCCGACCGCCACCCATTGCGCGATTCTCCTGGCGCGGCGCACCACCTTGGCCCAGCACTCGGAGCACATGCCGCCCACCGCGAGGCCCGGGACCATGTCGCCGCATTTCGCGCAGGCGTGACTAGGCCCGAGCGGCCACGGCGCTCGCAAATTCGGCTGTTGAAGCACGTCCCCCCAGATCCCGCGTCCGCACGTTGTCGGAAACGATCGTGGTCTCGATCGCGCACCGCAACCGCTGTCCCGCGTCCAGCTCGCCGATGTGGTCGAGCATCATCGCCGCGGCGAGCATCTGCGCTGTGGGGTTGGCGATCCCCTTCCCGGCAATGTCCGGCGCGGAGCCGTGCACCGCCTCGAAGATCGCCGCTTTGGAGCCGATGTTGGCTCCGGGCGCGAGCCCCAACCCACCGATCAGCCCCGCGGCCAGATCGGAGAGGATATCGCCGAACAGGTTCGTCGTCACGATCACGTCGAACTGCCCCGGGTTGATCACCAGCTGCATCGCTGTGTTGTCGACGATCTTGTCCTCGCAGAGAATCGTCCCTTCGTACTCCTTCGCCACCTGGCGCCCGGTCTCGAGGAACAGTGCCGAGGTCGCCTTCAGGATGTTGGCCTTGTGGACGATCGTCACCTTCTTGCGCCCGTGGGCCTTGGCGTACTCGAAGGCGTAGCGGCAGATGCGACGCGCACCGTCGCGCGTCATCACCGAGGTCGCCTGCGCCACCGCCTTGGGGTCGTCGCCTACACGAAACGTGTGGTCGAGCCCGACGTAGAGCCCCTCGGTGTTCTCGCGCACGATCACCAGGTCGACGCCTTCGTAGCGCCCGCCCGGGATCATCGTCTTCGTGGGACGGACGTTGGCGTAGAGGTCGAACTCCTGACGCAGCGCGACGTTCACGGAGCGGTAGCCGCCTCCCACCGGCGTGGTGAGCGGACCCTTGAGCGCCAGCTTGGTGCGGCGGATCGAATCGAGGGTGCCATTGGGCAGCGGCGTGCCGGCCATGTCGACCGCGCTCATGCCGCCGTACTCCTCGTCCCAGTCGAATTGCACGCCGACCGCATCGAGCACCTGCAGGGTCGCCGCCGTGATCTCCGGGCCGATGCCGTCGCCCGCGATGAGCGTGGCCTCGCGGCGGCTCACGGCAATCCGGGGGTCAGCGCCTTCACCGCCCGCGTGAGCGCGGTCCAGGGATCGGGGCCGTCGCCGCGCGCCACCGTGCGCCAGCTCACCCGGCCGAGCCGCGCGTCGACGATCACCACGGTCAGCTCGGCGGTGCCGGTCCCCGCGGGGCTGCCCGGCGTGATCGACCGCTTGAACACGAGCTGCGCCGGAGCGAGGGCGAAGCGCGCGTCGGCGATCGCGACCAGCGCGCGCAGCTCGGCTCGGAATGGATCGGGCGCGAAGTCACCGAGGCGCGCATTGCGCAGGATCGCCGTCCCCATCTGGTCGGGATTGGTAGCGACGGTGGGTGAGCGCCGCGCCTGGCGCCGCAGCTCCTCGGGGAGCACCCACGTAACTTCGGGAGCGCGCGGAGGAAGCAGTGCGCCGATGACGCTGTCGGCGGATGCCAGCGCGGCGCGGTGATTGGTGAATTGCTGCCAGCCGAGCGTCTCATCGGCGCCGATCAGCGTCAGCGGCAGGACCGGGACTTTGACGCTGGCGAGCCCGGCGAGCGGCAGCGGAATGGTGGGCTCGGGAACCGGAATCTGGTTGGCTTTCTTCCCGCCGCACGCCAGGGCAACGAGAGTCACTACCGACAACCGATACCCGATGACCCTTTTTAAGCTTTTGTCTCTCAAAGGATTAGTCACGAAGCCAAATATAGTCAGGAAGCCAGCGTCAAGCCGCCATCCACCACGATGGTCTGTCCGGTGATGTGACGCGCCGCCTCGCTGCACAAGAACGAAACGACGCGGGCGACGTCTTCCGGCTCAGCCACGCGGCCGAGCAGCGACTCGTGCTCGGCGCGCTCGAGGATTTCGCGCGGCAGCCGCGCAAGCAGCTCGGTCTTGACGAACCCCGGCGCCACGGCATTGACGTTGATGTTGGCCGAGCCGAGGTCGACGGCGGCCGCCTTGGTGAGCCCGATCAGCGCCGCCTTGCTCGCGGCGTAGTTCACGATCCCGAATCCCGGCCGGAACGCCTGGTGACTCGCGATGTTCACCACCTTGCCGTAGCGCTGCGCGCGCAGATGCGGAGCGACGGCATGGATCGCGTTGAACGCGCCGGTGACGTTGGTGTCGAGGACTTCCTGCCAGGCCTCGGGGCTGAGGCGCCACAGCGCGCCGTCGTGCGTCACGCCGGCGTTGTTGATGAGTACGTGGACGCCGCCGAGGCGCCCGCGCGTCTCGGCCACGAAATGGTCGACCTCTTCGGCGTGGCGCACATCGCAATGCTCCGAGAACACGGCGACACCGACCGCCTTGATCGCCGTTTCGGTGAGCAGCGCCTGTGCCGAGACGTCGCGGCCGGGGAGATTCACATAGTTGAAGGCGATGGCCATGCCGCGCTGGGCGAGATCGAGGCAGATCGCGCGGCCCAGGCCGGTGGCGCCGCCGGTGACGATCGCGACGCGGCCGGAAAGGCTCTCCCCCGCCAGACGCGGGTCGGCTCGTTCCTGTGTCACGGCCGCCCCGGTGGGGGACGGTCCCCCGCGCGCGGCCGTGGACCAGGGATGGGAGGCCAAGTGGTCCGAACCTATCGGGCAATTTGAAGCCCTGCAAGTCGTGACGTAACTTGGGCCTATGCCTCGGCTCGCCCGCGCGATTCTGTGGTTCGCCGTTGCCGCACTGGGCGCCGTCGCGTTCGGCATCCTGGCCCTGGTGCGGGGCGAGACGATCAGCGCCGCCTGGCTCGTGATCGCCGCCGTCTGCACCTACGTCGTCGCCTTCCGCTTCTACTCCCGCTTCATCGCCACCAGGGTCTTCGCGCTCGATCCGCGCCGCGCCACTCCCGCCGAGCGGCTGTCGAACGGGCGCGACTTCGTGCCGACGAACAAGTGGGTGCTGTTCGGTCACCATTTCGCGGCGATCGCCGGCGCGGGCCCGCTCGTCGGGCCGGTGCTCGCGGCACAGTTCGGCTTCCTGCCCGGCACGCTCTGGCTCGTGATCGGCGTGGTGCTGGGGGGAGCGGTGCAGGATTTCACGATCCTCTGCTGCTCGATCCGCCGCAACGGCAAGTCGCTCGGCCAGATGGCGCGAGAGGAGATCAATCCCGTGGCCGGGATGACGACGATGGTCGCCGTGCTCTCGATCATGATCATCCTGCTCGCCGTGCTGGCGCTGATCGTGGTGAACGCGCTCAAGGCGAGCCCCTGGGGGCTGTTCACCATCGCCTGCACGATCCCGATCGCACTCCTCATGGGGTGGTGGATGCGGGTGTGGCGCCCGGGCAAAGTCGGAGAGGCCTCATGCGTCGGCGCGGTGCTCTTGATTCTCGCACTCGTCGGCGGCGGTTGGGTGGCGAGCCACCCGATCGGAGCGGCGTTCACGCACAGCGGCGTGGCGCTGACGTGGATGATGATGGGGTACGGATTCGTGGCGTCGGTGTTGCCGGTATGGATGTTGCTCGCCCCGCGCGATTACCTGTCGACGTTCCTCAAGATCACGACCATCGTCGTGCTCGCTCTCGCGATCCTGATCCTCTTGCCGCCGCTCAGAATGCCGGCGCTGACGCCGTTCGCGACGCTCGGCGAAGGGCCGGTGTTCGCCGGGAAGATCTTCCCCTTCGCGTTCATCACGATCGCGTGCGGTGCGATCTCCGGATTCCACGCCCTCGTGTCCTCGGGGACGACGCCGAAGATGCTGGCGCACGAGCCCGATGCACGGCTGATCGGCTACGGCGGGATGCTGATGGAGTCGTTCGTCGGCGTGATGGCGATGATCGCGGCCTGCACGCTCGAGCCGGGCGTCTACTTTGCGATGAACACGACACCGGCCGCCCTTGCCGGCGCGGCCGACGTCCTCAAGACAGCGGGGTTCGTCGTGACACCCGACCAGATGCAGGCGCTGGCGGCGCAGATGGGGGAGCAGACGCTGATCGCGCGCACCGGCGGCGCGCCCAGTCTCGCGGTGGGAATGGCGCACATCTTCTCCGGCGTTACCGGCGCCCTGGGCGGCAAGACGGCCACGGCGCTGTGGTACCACTTCGCGATCATGTTCGAGGCGTTGTTCATTCTGACGACGATCGACGCCGGGACGCGGGTGGGCCGCTTCATGCTGCAGGAAATCGCCGGCCACGTCTGGCCGCGATTCGGTGAGACGTCGTGGTATCCGAGCATCGTGGTGTCGAGCGCCGCGGTGGTTGCCGGATGGGGGTACTTCCTGTACCAGGGCGTCGTCGATCCGCTGGGCGGGATCAACTCGCTGTGGCCGCTCTTCGGTATCGCCAATCAGCTGCTGGCGCTGGTTGCGCTGTGCGTCGCGACGACGATCATCATCAAGATGGGAAAACAGCGCTACGCCTGGGTGACGATCGCGCCGCTCGTCTGGCTCACCGCGATCACCATGACGGCGGGGTGGCAAAAGGTGTTCTCCGCCGACCCGAAGCTCGGGTTCCTGGCCCACGCGGCAGCGCTCGCCGGATCCAGCGATCCCAAGGGGCCGCGGCTGATCTTCAACGACCACCTCAATGCCGTCATGGCACTAGGCTTCATGGCTGTCGTAGCGCTGCTGCTCGTGGCGTCGCTGCGTGAGTGGTGGCTGATCCTGTCGCGCCGCAAGGCAGCGACGCTGACGGAGACGCCGTTCGTGGAGAGCGCGTATGCGCGGTGAACCAGTGCGGGAGAAGCCGGGCGAAGGCGGAAGAGGTTGGCGTCGGGTGTGGCGATCGGTGGTTGGAGCGCCCGACTATGAGGCGTATCTCGAGCATTGCCACGCGGCGGGGCATCCGCCCCGGCTGACCGAGCGCGAGTTCGTGAGCGAATTCTTCGCCTCAAAGGGAAAAGGAGTCCGCTGTTGCTGACCGATGCCCAGAGCCGTCTGACCAGCGCCCTCGCCGGTCGTTACACGATCGAGCGCGAGCTCGGTGCCGGTGGAATGGCGACGGTGTACCTGGCCCACGACGTGCGCCACGGCCGCAAGGTTGCGCTCAAGCTGCTGCGCCCCGAGCTGGCCGCGATCCTGGGCGGCGAGCGGTTCTTGAAGGAAATCCGGCTTACCGCCAACCTGCAGCATCCCCACATCCTCGGGCTGCACGACTCGGGCGAGGCCGACGGTCTCGTCTACTACGTCATGCCCTACGTCGAGGGCGAGTCGCTGCGGCAGCGGCTCACGCGCGAGCACCAGCTGCCGATCGAGGAGACCATCCGCATCGCCACGGAAGTGGCGAGCGCGCTCGACTACGCCCATCGCCATGGCGTGATCCACCGCGACATCAAGCCGGAAAACATCCTGTTGCACGACGGGTCGGCGCTCGTCGCCGATTTCGGCATCGCGCTCGCCGCCTCGCGCTCCGACAGCGGCACGCGGCTCACCGAAACGGGGATGTCGCTCGGCACGCCGCATTACATGAGCCCCGAGCAGGCGATGGGGGAGCGCGAGATCACCGCCAAGAGCGACGTCTATGCGCTGGGCTGCGTCGTGTACGAGATGCTCTCCGGCGAGCCCCCGTTCACCGGACCCACCGCCCAGGCGATCGTGGCGCGCGTCATGACGGAGCAGCCGCGCAGTCTCACGCTGCAGCGCCACTCGGTTCCGCCGCACGTCGAGGCGGCGGTCAATCGGGCGCTCGAAAAGCTGCCCGCCGACCGGTTCGCCACGGCCGCCCAGTTCGCGGACGCGCTCACACATCCCGAGCTGACGACGGCCCGGACCGCTGCGTCGCCCGCGCTCGCCCCGCGAGCGGAGCGGTGGCGCCGCTGGTTCGCCGTAGCGGCGGCCGTCGCCGCGTTGCTCGCCGCCGTCGCGGCATGGGGTTGGCTGCGGGCCCCGCACGAAGTCACGACTCGGCAGTACATCGGCCTGGGAGACAGCCTGGTGCTGTCGACGCAGTTCAATGCGATGGCGCTGTCTCCCGACGGATCGCTGTTCGTCCTAAAGGATGATCGCCAGAACGGGCGCCTCTGGATGAAGAAGCGGGGGGAGTTGAACGCGACGCCGCTCAACGGGACCGAGCGAGCACAGAATCCCGTGTTCTCCCCCGACGGCGAATGGGTCGCGTTCATCGCCGATAGCCACGTCAAGAAGGTGCCGGTGAGCGGTGGGCCGAGCGTGACGGTGGCCGATTCGGCCGCTGCCGGCTTCGGCGGCGTGGCATGGCTCGACGACGGGACGCTCGTCTACGTCCCGCCCAATCTCCTCGAGCTGCGGCGTGTGAGCGCGACCGGCGGACCGAGCACCCTCATTCTGAGCAGCAAGAATACCGCGATCGCCGGCGGTGGCACGGGGCACCCGGTGGCTCTTCCCGGAGCCCGCGGGGTCCTGTTCCAGCTGTGCGCGTCGAGCTGTGTGACGATGAGCGTGCATGTGCTGGATCTGCGAACCGGCAAGGAGAAACCGCTCGTCGATGACGCGGCACAGGCCTGGTATCTCCCCGATGGCCACTTGTTCTATGTGCGGCGCGATGGGGTAGGCCTCATCGCGCCGTTTGATCTCGGTCGCCTTGCGATCACCGGAACCGCAGTCCCCGTGCTCGACGGAGTCGCGATCTCGGCCAATTTCGGGTTCGCGCAGCTGGCCTGGTCCGCATCCGGCACGCTCACCTATGTGCGCGGTAACGGTGGCACGACCGAAAACACGATGGTCCGTGTGACCCGCGACGGGGCGGTTACGCCAATCGATACCGCGTGGTACGGGGAATTCAACTCCATCGCGCTTTCACCCGATGGCCGCCGGCTCGCGGTCGGTGCCGGTGTCGGCGCCGCCCTGAACATCTGGATCAAGCAACTCGACCGCGGTCCGTTCACCAGGCTGAGCTTCGGCGGCCAGGACCGCCGGCCGTTCTGGTCCCCCGACGGACGGACCGTGGCGTTCCTGCGCGACAGCGGAGGTTCGAGCACCGTCTACGCCCGGCCGGCCGACGGCAGCGGTCAGGATCACCTGCTGCTCCGGATCGATCGTCTGGTTCAGGAGGGCGAATGGTCCAGCGATGGGCGCTGGATCGTCGTGCGCACCGACAATGCACAGGCCGGCGCCGGCGATATTGTGGCTGTACGCGTGAACGGCGGCACACCCGTACCCGTGGCAGCCAGCGCGTTCACCGAGCTCAATCCCGCCCTCTCGCCCGACGGACGCTGGCTGGCCTACACGTCGGACGAATCGGGAATCAACGAGGTGTACGTGCGGCCGTTCCCTGACGCCACCGGAGGACGCTGGCAGGTGTCCAACGGCGGTGGGTCGGAGCCTCGCTGGTCACGGACCGGGCGCGAGCTCTTCTACCTCGACGTCGATCTCCACTTGAACGCCATCCAGGTGCAACCCACCGCGACGTTCGCCACCGGCGGTCGTGCGTCGTTGTTCGACGCGTCCAACTTCGTGATCGCCGGCTTTCATCAGTCCTATGAAGTGGCCCCGGACGGACGCTCCTTCTACTTCATCGGCCCGCGGCGCGCGACGACCACCTCAGGCGCCCAGATCGTGTGGGTCGACAACTGGTTCGCTGACCTGGCCGTGCGCCGGGGCCGGTAGCCGGGAGGAGCGGGCTAGGCCGGTACGCGCCGCTTCTTCTGCGAGCGACCGTTGATTTCCCGAGCGACGGCTCCAATGGCCGCCACGGCGCCGGCCGCCAGCGCCGCCTTCCCCGCTGTTTTCAGTACGCGGCTCGCCTGCTGCAGCGTACGCTGCATCTTGCGCCGGCGCGCCGCCGTCTCTGCCTTCTGCCGTGCGACCTGTATGAGGGCATCCGCTTGATGAGCGGCGGCAACGGCGAATCGCTTCGCCTCCCGTCCCGCAGTCAAGATCCGGGATTTCCACAGTTCACGATCCGGCATACCTACCTCCGTGTGAGAAGCCCACAGCGGATAAGTACCGGATGCGCGGCGCAAATGTTTCCTCGGAAACCAACCCTGGTCGCGGTCGTTACGTCCCGGTGGTCGGGATACACTCGATTTCTACGGGCGCGGTTACGGAACCGCGCATCTCACCCTCCAGCGCACCTTCTTCAAATCGGTGTCCGAAACGACCCCAGCGGCCGCGTCGTCCCCCTGAACGAACACATAACCGGCACTGGGGGGCGGTAGAGCGAGGCGCACCGTCGTGGTCGCCGCTGCCGTGCCGAGCAATTGCGCTCCCGCGGGGCTGAACGCGTAAACCAGGACGGCCGTGCGGAGGGGATTCGTAAGCTCGACTACACGCCCCTGTGGGCACTCGGCCGCGGAGGGTGGGGACGGCGGCGCCTGGCGCGTAACCCGAACCTCGACCGGAAACCGCACCAGGCCGGGGACCGGAATTTGATTGATCAGCTCCGGGGTGAAATGCAGCAGCCGCACCGTGCTCAGGGCCACTCGATCGAGATCGGGGTTCCCCGAGGGAACCTGCACCTTGAACGCCGCGAGCGACCCGTCGGCTCGGACCAGGAACTGCAGCACCGCCCGGCCCGGCGGAGCGCCGGCGGACTGCATTGCCGCCGTGTAGCGACGTACTTCCACCTGGCTCCGCACCACCGGCGGGCACTCGAGCGCCGGCGCGAGTCGCAGGCGCGACTCGCGGTTCAGATCGATCCGAATGAGTAACCGCGCGGCGATCCGGTCTTGCAGCGCTCCGAGCAGGGCGGCGCGGATCTGACCCCGCAACGAGTCCGGCAGCGTCGTCTCGACGATGACCAGGCTGTCGGGGCGTGGGCCAAATTCCTCGTGCCACGCCGTATCCGCTGGCCAGAACGCGAGGGCAGCCACGACACTCCCGGTCCCGAAGCGGGCCACGGCCCGGCCGAGCGCGGTCGTATCGAAGAGCAGATCGACCGTTGGTAACTGCTTCTTGCTGACGGAGCACTTCTGGCCTGGCGGGGGCCGCCAGGGAGCAAGAAAGAGGCTGCGGGGATCGGTGTGGGCGGTGGCGCAGCCGCCTTGGCCCATGACCAGGAGCGTGCCGATACCCAGCGCGACGCGCCTCATCCCGCTGCCCACTGCTATCCTGCCGTCGCGATGCACTCGATTTCGACCCGCGCGCCGAGCGCGAGCCCGCTTCCCGCCACCGTCGAGCGCGCCGGCGGATCCTTCGGGAAGTACGTCGCATAGACCGTGTTCATCGCCTGGTAGTCGCCCATACTGGTGAGAAACACGGTACACTTCACCACGCGCTCGAGCGAGCTGCCCGCGGCCGCCAGCACCGTCTTGATGTTCTCGAACGCCTGCCGGGTCTGCCCGGCGATGCCCGTGTCGGCGAGCTGGCGCGTGCCGGGCGTGTTGCCCACCTGGCCCGCCAGAAAGAGCAAATTCCCCACACGGGTGGCGCTGGAGAACGGCAGGCCCGCGGGCTCGTTGACGTGAATCACCTGATGATCCTGCGCCGCGAGCGGTGCGGCGATCAATGCGGCAGCAGCGACGACGGCGAGACGCATCGCTCTCTCCTGTAGGTGAGGATTCGTCCTGCGCTTCTGTTCGCCGACTGAAGTCGGCGCTCGGCGCTGACGCGACTCGACATGAATGTCGGATTTTCAGCGTCTTTCAAGACCCGCCGCCGCAGGCGCGCCAAAGCACTTCCTGCGGTCGCCGAGCGGTGGCTTTGCCGCCGTACATAGCGGCTCGTCGACTTCTCTAAGCACTCCTAACCCGCCCCAGCACCGGCCACGCCAGCGCCACCGCAACGCCGAGCACGGCGCTCGCAAGAAACGCCCACGGCGCGCCAAAGTATTTCGTCGCCAGTCCCAGCAGCACCCCGCCCGCGAGCGCGGCCACACCGGTGGCGGCGTAGTAGACGCCGAACCCGCTCCCCTGCTTCCCGCCCGCGAGCCGTGACACGATCGCGCGCTCCGGGCTCTCGGTCAGCCCGGCGACCACGCCGAACACCAGGAACAGCGCCCACGCGGAGGCCGGGGTCGCGGCGCGCGAGAACCCGAACGCGACCGCAGCGTAGCACACCCACCCGGTCCACATTGTGCGAGCCGGGCCAATTCGATCCGACAGCGCGCCGCCGATGAAACTCGTGCTGGACCGCACCACGTGCAGCGCCGCCCAGAGCAGCAGCACCGACGTGACCGTGACGCCGAGCTGTTGCGTGCGGAGCAGCATGAGGGTTTCGGGCATCCTGAGGAGATAAAAAGCGCTGATGGCCAACAGTGGGCGGTAAAGGGCGGCAGAGGGCGGTAGAAGTTCTCTCCTTGCATCTACCTCTCCCGCCTTCTCCCCCCGTCTCCCGCCTTCTACCGACCCTACCGCCCAAATGGCCAGCACGAGCACCGCCACTCCAGGGATAATGCTGGCCCCGATCACTCCCCTCAGATCGAGCGTCTTCGACTGCAACAACCACCACGCCACGAGGGGACCTAGGATCGCGCCGGCATGATCGAGCCCGCGCTGCAGCCCGAACGCCCGGCCGTGCAGCTCCGCGGGTGTGACGTCGGCGATCATGGCGTCGCGCGCCGGCGAGCGGATCCCCTTACCCACCCGGTCGGTGACACGCAGCCCGATCACCTCCCAGGCGGCCCCGGCGAGCGCGATCACGGGACGCACCAGGACCGCGACGGCATAGCCGATGATGACGAGCATGCCGCGGCGTCGCGGCACGTCGGCCAGCCGGCCGGCGCCGTACTTCACCAGCGCCGACGTGAGATCGGCGGCCCCGTCCAGCGCGCCGAGCGAGACGGCGCCGCCGCCCAGCACGCCGGTCACGAACGCCGGCAGCAGGGGGTAGATCATCTCGCTCGCGAAATCGTTGAGCAGCGAAACGAGACCGAACAGTTTGGCGGTACGGGGGAGCTTACTCACTGAGGCCCAGTCCCCACCGGATCAACGTGACCGGCAGGCCGCCGTACGCGAGTATGGCGTCGTGGAATCTTCGGAGGGAGAAGCCGCTGCGCTGCGCGGTGCGGTAGTCGTCCCGCAAGCGTAGCAGCTCGCGCCGGCCCACGGCGTAGCAGAGCTGGTAGCCGGGCGTGGCGCAGTAGCGGCTCACTTCCGCCGCGGCGTTGGCGCGATCCATATGCACGACGTCGACGAGCTGCGTGACGGCTTCTTCGTACGACATGCCACGGGTGTGCAATCCGACGTCGAGCACGATCCGCATCGCGCGCCACAACAGGTGCACCCGCTGGAAAAACCGCTCCTCGGGACCGGTATAGAACCCCTCATCCCCCATCAGCTCTTCGCAGTACAGCGCCCATCCTTCGACTGTGAGCGGCGTGAAGATGTTTTTGCGCGTTTCAGATGGATTCGCCTGGGCGAGGACGAGCTGCAGATGGTGACCCGGGAATCCCTCGTGCAGCGACGTCGCCGCGATCTCGTGGTGCGAATGGTCGCGCAGGATGCGCTCGCGCGCCGCCGCGGGAAGCGCCGGATCGGGCACGGTCACGTAGAAGAGCCCGCGCGGGTCGGCCGAGTAGGGTCCGGGACTGTCGTAGGCGGCGAAAGGGATCAGTGGCCGCAGAAACTCCGGCGTCTCGATGACGTCGAGGGGCACGGTGGGGACGGGGGCAAGGCCCCGCGCCACCACGAACTCGCGCGCGCGGTCCATTTCGCGCGCGTAAGCCATCACGAGGTCCTGCGCCGCCGGGTGGTCGCCGCGCAGCCGGTCCACCAGCGCCGGCCAGTCGTCGTTCCCCGCGATCTTGCGCGCCAGTCCCGCCAGGTCGGCGATGACCTCGTCCTTGAGACGCAATCCGTAACGCCACAGCTCGGGAGCCGTATCCCGCAGCGCATGCTGGTAGTGCAGCAGGAAGTCGAACCCTTCTTCGCCTTGCGCAAAGTGCTCGCTCCCCGATTCGACCCAGCGGTCGAGATCGTGCTCGAAGCTCGCCAGGGCGGCGCCGGCGCCGTCGGCCGCCGCCGCAATGTGCTGCGCCGACGGCCCCCCGGCATACGCCGTCGCGACTTCGCGCACCAGCAAGAGCCCGCCGGGGCACATCTGCAGCGCCGTCTCGGCGAAGAGCCGTACCGGCTGGGTGA
>DATLVL010000024.1:0-11040 GCA_035577525.1 Gemmatimonadales bacterium
TGTCGCCCACCGCCGACACGCGGCCCAGGTCCTGGCCGCGCTCCACTTCCACGATCACCGCGTCCTGGGGCGCGAGCGCCTCGTCCGCCGGCCAGTTGAAGTACTCGAGCCGGTTACCCTTGAACCGTACTTCGATGACGGCGCTCACTCTATTTCTCCGTGAGCGCGCCCATGGAGAGGTACTTCTCCTCGCGCCGCTTCAGCAGTTTGTCGGTCTTGATGCGGCGCAGCTCGCGCAGGTGGCGCCGCAGCGCTTCGCCCAGCGACTGCGCCGTGGCATCGGGGTCGGCGTGCGCCCCGCCCGGCGGCTCGGCGATCACTTCGTCGATCAGCTGCAGCTGCAGCAGGTCGTTGGCGGTGAGCTTGAGTGCCTCGGCCGCCCGCTCGCGCTGGCTCGCGTCCCGCCAGAGGATCGCGGCGCATCCCTCGGGAGTGATCACCGAGTAGACGGAGTTCTCGAGCATCACCACCCGGTCGGCGAGTCCGACGGCGAGCGCGCCGCCCGAGCCGCCCTCGCCGATCACCGCCGCGATCGTGGGCGTGCGCAGTGCCGCCATCGCGAGCAGGTTGTGGGCGATCGCCTCCGCCTGCCCGCGCTCCTCCGCCTCGAGCCCGGGGTAGGCGCCCGGCGTGTCGACCAGTGTGATCACGGGGGCGTGGAACTTCTCCGCGAGCTCCATCAGCCGCAGTGCCTTGCGGTAGCCCTCGGGGTGAGCCATCCCGAAGTTGCGTTTGAGGTTCTCCTTGGTGTCGCGTCCCTTCTGGTGTCCGATGATCATCACCGACGCCCCGTCGAGCCGTGCCCAGCCCCCGACGATCGCCGGGTCGTCGCGAAACAGCCGGTCGCCGTGCAGCTCGACGAAGTCGGAGAAGATGGTGCGGAGATAGTCGAGGGTGTACGGCCGGCGCGGATGCCGCGCCACCTGCACGCGCTGCATCGGCGTGAGGTTGCGGTAGATCTCCGCGCGCAGCTCCGCCAGCTGGCGTTCGAGGGGGCCGGTGTCGGCTCCCTGGTCACCGCCATTGCGCTTCAGCTCTTCTATCTGCTTCTCGATTTCGAGCAAGGGCCGCTCGAAGTCGAGGGTGTACGTCGCCATGCTTCAGCTCGCTTTTACGAGATGCACGCCGTCCGGGCCGAACAGGCCCCGCAGCGCGCCGAGCAGCTCGTCATCCGGCTCCACCCGCAGACTGCGGCTCATGAGGCGCGCCGCGGGAGCGGTCACTCCGTCGCCGTTGCCGTCCTCCCATTCTACCAATACCGGGGCTGGTCCGGGGTGTGCCGCGCACAACGCGGCGGCGGCCCGGGCGGCATCGGCGTCCGGCGGGGAGTCCGCCTTCCAGCGCAGCGCCAGTCCCACCTGGCCCGCTGCCTTCAGCTCATCGAGGGGGCGCGCCGCTTCTACTATAAACGGCGCCGACTCCTCCCCCCGGTCCCGGGGGCTGAATCCTCCGGTGAACAACAGCGCGCCATCGGTCCGGATCACGTTGTTGAGCCGTGCCCAGGCTTCGGGGAAGACGAGCGCCTCGGCCGTGCCGTGGAAGTCCTCCAGCACGAGGCGGGCGTATTCGGCACCGCTCTTCTTCGAGACCTGCCGCTTCACCACCGTAGCGAGGGCCGCGATCGTCACCTTCTGATCGCTCCAGGTGCTCAGGGTGGCCGTGGTCCGGGTCCCGAAAAGCTCCACCTCTGCGCGGTACTTGGCGAGGGGGTGCCCGGAAATAAAGAAGCCCAGGACCGCCTTTTCCCTCGTCAGGCGCTCCTGTTCGGGCCAGGGGGGCAGATCGGGAAGGGGAGCCGGGGCGGAGGGAGCCGCGGAGTGTTCGCCGAACAAGCCGACCTGGCCCGCCTCGCGCTCCACGTGCCGCGCCTGAGCTTCGGCAAAGGCGTGCTCGAGGGCGGCGACGAGCTGCGCCCGGTGGCCGCCCAACGAATCGCACGCTCCGGCGTCGATCAGGGCTTCGATCACGCGCTTGTTGCAGAGGCGCAAGTCGATGCGCTCGCACAGCTCAACCAATGAGCGATAGGGTTCGGTCTTGCGCCCTTCGATGATGGAAGCGATCGCACCTTCCCCGACGTTCTTCACCGCGCCGAGGCCGAAGCGGATGCGCCGTTCGCCCACGACCGTGAACTTGAAGCGCGACTCGTTCACGTCGGGCGGTAGCACCTCGAGGCCAAGCTCCCGCGCCTCGTTGATGTATTCCACCACGCGGTCGGTGTCGCCGATCTGACTGGAGAGCAGGGCGGCGAGATACTCCGCCGCGTAGTGCGCCTTGAGCCACGCGGTCTGGTACGACAGGATCGAGTACGCGACCGCGTGCGACTTGTTGAAGCCGTAGCGCCCGAAGGTCTCAATCTGCGCCGCGATGTCCTGTACGACGCGCTTGTCGTGTCCTCGCGCCACCGCCCGCTCGACGAAACGCTCCAGCTCTTCCTGGATCAGCTCCTTGATCTTCTTGCCCACCGCCTTGCGCAGCACATCGGCTTCGGCGAGCGAGTAGCCCGCCAGGATGTTGGCGATGCGCATCACCTGCTCCTGGTAGGTGATGACGCCGTACGTCGACTGCAGCACCTCTTCCAGGGCCGGGTGGGGATAGCGTACCGGATCGCGACCGAGCTTGCGATTGATGAACACGAGATGCATGCCGGTGTCGAGCGGTCCGGGTCGCAGCAGGGCGTTCGTCGCGACGAGATCGTCGAAGCGGTCGCACTTCATCTGACGCAGGCAGTCGGTCGCGAGCGGCGACTCGAACTGGAACACCCCCGCCGTCCGACCCGAGCGCAGCAGGCGGTAGACCTCGGGGTCTTCGAGATCGAGGTGGTCCATATCGAGGGCCACGCCGTGGCGCTCCCGCACCATCTGCACCGTGTCGTGAATGACGGTGAGCGTCTTCAGGCCGAGCAGGTCGATCTTCAGCATGCCGACCTTCTCGAGCGCGACCATGTCGAACTGCGTGATGATCGCTTCGGTGTCCTGCGGCGCGAGGCAGACAGGGACGTAATCGGTGAGCGGCCCCGGCGCGATCACCACCCCCGCGGCGTGCACCGAGGCATGGCGCGCCAGGCCTTCGATGCGGCTCCCCAGGTCGATCACCTTGCGCACGCGCTCGTCCTGCTCGACGATGGCCCGCAGCTCGGGGACCTTGGTCGCGGCCTCGGCGAGCGACCACGTCGCGGCGGGGCCCGCGGGGATGAGCTTGGTGGTGCGGTCGACCTCCCCGATCTCGAGCCGCAGCGTGCGCGCCACGTCGCGGAACGCCGCGCGCGCTTTCAGGGTCCCGAAGGTGATGATCTGCCCGACCGACTCCCGCCCGTAGCGGCCGCGCACGTACTCCATGATCTCACCGCGCCGCTCGAAGCAGAAATCGAGATCGATGTCGGGCATCGAGATGCGCTCGGGGTTCAGGAACCGCTCGAACAGCAGATCGAACCGCAACGGATCGACGTTGGTGACGTGCAGGCTGTACGCGACGAGCGAACCCGCCGCCGAGCCCCGTCCCGGACCCACGGGAATGCCGCGGTCGCGCGCCGCTTTGATCAGGTCGTAGACGATCAGGAAGTAGCCGGCATACCCGGTGCGCTGGATGACGTCCAGCTCGTAGGCGAGCCGCTCCGCGACGCGCGGCGGCAGCGGATCGCCGTAGCGCTCCAACGCACCGGCACTGGCGAGGTGCACCAGCAGATCGTTGTCGCTCGCAAATTCCGCCGGGCGGGGGTACTGCGGCAGGAAGTAACGCTTCTCGAAGTCGAGCTCGCACAGATCGGCGATGCGAGCGGTTTCGGCGATGAGCTCCGGGTGGTCCGGGAAGAGCGGCTTCATCTCCTTCTCGGACTTGACGTAGCTCTCCGAGCCGATGAAGCGGAACCGCTTGGGATCATCGAGATCCTTGCCGGTCCCGATCGCCAGCAGGACGTCGTGCGCCTCGGCGTCCGCTTTCATCAGGTAGTGCGCGTCGTTCGTGACCACGACGGGGATGCCCAGCTCCTGGGAGAGACGGAACATCCCGGCGGCCACCGTCTGCTCTTCCGGGATGCCGTGATTCTGGACCTCGAGCCAGAAGCCGTCCGGTCCGAAGAGCCGGGCGAAGTAGCCGGCGCTCTCCTTGGCCGCTTCGTAATTGCCCGCCCGCAGGTACAGGGAGATCTCGCCGGAGAGGCAGGCGGCGAGGCATACGAGGCCATCCTTGTGGCGCTCCAGCACTTCGCGATCGATGCGCGGGCGGCGGTAGAAGCCCTCCAGGTATCCGATCGACGACAGTTTGACGAGGTTCGCGTAGCCGGTGCGATTGCGGGCGAGGAGCACGAGGTGGGAATACGGCCCGGGGGCGTCGGCGGGCTTCTCCCGCGCGTGGCGGCTGCCGAACGCGAGATACGCTTCGCACCCGATGATGGGCCGGACCTTCCGGGCCTTCGCGCCCTCATAGAACGTCCACGCCCCGTACAGGTTGCCGTGGTCGGTAATGGCAAGCGAGTCCATCCCCAGCGCGACGACCCGATCCAGGAGATCCGGGATCCGGTTAGCGCCGTCGAGCAGGGAGTATTCGCTATGTGTGTGAAGGTGAACGAACGCCATAGATGTGCTTGGCGCAAGATAACCGGCGCCGCGCTGCATTGTCAAAATCTCCTGACGCGGAGAGATTGTGCGGGCGATGCGCACCATTCTCTGGGTCCTCATTGTCGCGGCGGCGCTCTTCGTATTGCATCATTTCACCGCCGGCGCGCCGCTCGCGGCACGTGCGACCCTCGCGCTTGGCGGCGTGGTCCTTGCCGCGGAGATCGCCGGCCGCCTCGCCTTGCGCCTGGGGCTGCCGCGCGTCACCGGCTATCTGACCGCCGGCCTCCTGTTGAGCCCGGCCTGGCTGATCTACGTTCGCACGGACGAGGCGCAGACGCTCGCGTTCGTGAGTGACGCCGCCATCGCCGTGTTCGCGCTGCGAGCCGGGCTGGCCTGGCGCGGTGCTGAAGGGAACGATCCCGGAGCGGCGGGACTGGGCCGCTACCTGACCGCATCGATCGTGACGCCGCTCGTGCTCACGGCGGCCGCCGTGTTCGTGTTGCACTCCTGGTTTCCGCTCTCCGTGCACCAGCCGCTAGGCGATGCCGCGGCCGTCGCGCTCGCCGTCGGCGCGCTGACCGTGGTGTCGGCGCCGGCCCTTGCCTGGGCGACGCTGTATGACGCGCCCCGCGCCGGGCTCTCCGACGCGCTGCTGCGTTTGCATGCGCTGCGCGACACGGCGGCGATCGCCGTCTTCGCCCTGGTGCTGGTGCTGTCCCGCTTTGCGGCGAGCGCGGGCACGTTACGGGGCGACGCGTGGTGGAGCGGACTGCTGCCGCTGGCGGGCGCGGTGGTCAGCGCCGCGCTACTCGTGTGGCTCGTGAGCCGGACGCGGCGTCTCGTGGGTGGAACGCCCGGGATGTACGCGCTCGCCGTCGCCGTAGGGGCGGCGGTCGCTGGGCTGTCGGGGCTGGTCGAGGTGACGCTGGCCGCGCTGCTCGCCGGGATCGGGCTGACCTACGCCGATCCGGAGACGGCCGGCATGGTGCGGCGGCATTTCGATGCCCGCGGGGAGCTGCTCGCCGCCGGTGCGTTCGCGCTGCTCGGCGTCCGACTCGACGTGTCGAGCGTGGGAGACCTGTGGCCGTGGATGCTGTTGCTCATCGGGTTGCGGGGGCTGGGGCTGTACTGGGGCGGACGCTGGGCCGGCCGGCGGCTGCTCGTGCCCCTGGATCTGGCGAAGAGCGGCTGGTTGGGACTCATTTCCCAGGGCAGCGTCGGCCTGCTGGTAGCGGCGACGGGCCGCCGGGCCTTTCCCGAGTGGGGTGTATCATTCGAGGGACTCGCATTGGGGCTGGTGGCGCTGCATGCCGTCGTCGGCCCGGTTTGCATGCGCCAGGCGCTCGCCCGGCGACCAGCTCTCACCGAAGGGGTGTCCCGTGATGCGTAGCGCGCGCGGCTGCTTCGGCCTGGTGTTCGTCGCAGGGCTCGCCGGCTGCGGAGGCGGAGGCGGGACTCATCCACCGCCGCCGCCGACGGCTTGCAACACCGCCGGTGGTCAAAACGTGACCCTCGCCGTGTCCGCCTACCAGGCGATTCCTGCGCTGGCCAACGCCGGGTGCCTGCTGTTTCCCGGCAACTCATCGCTCACCGATTCGGCGCTGTATCTGCTCGTTCCACAGCTCGCGACCGATTCTCAAGGCGCGACGGCACCGTTCATCCTTCAGGGCGACACGCTGCATGCGGCGCTCGCCGCCGCGATGGCCCAGCCCCCGGCTTGGGCGTCGGACGTGGGAATGCAGTTCCATGATTTCCTGCGCACTGTCGAGCGCACGCACTGGGGAGCGATCGGCGGACCCCGCCTCGGCGCGGCGCGCACGGCGGTGTTGCGTGGTCCGCCGGATACCCTCGGCAACGTGCGCCAGTTCAGCGTGTGCGGCGATCTCAACTGCTCCACGTTCCCCAAGGTGATGGCGACGGCAAAATCGGTCAGCGGCCACCTCGCGATCTACGTCGACAACGCGGCGCCGGCGGCGGGCCTCACCCAGAACGATCTCGACTCGCTTGCGTCGCTGTTCAATGCGCGGCTGTACGCGATCGATACCACGGCCTTCGGCCGCGAGTCCGATATCGACGCCAACGGCGCGGTCATCGTGCTGATGACGAACGTCGTCAACAAGCTGGTATCCAAAACGCTGTGCAAGCAGTCGGGGTTTGTCGCGGGGTTCTTTTTCGGCGCGGATATCGATCCACTGTTTTCCGGGGACTCGCGCGTCAACCACGGCGAAGTGTTCTACTCGATAGTGGCCGATCCGGACAGCACGCTGTCGTGCGCGCACAGCGTGAGCCAGCTGCGCGGCGTGGTCCCGGTCACGTTCATCCACGAATTCCAGCACATGATCAGCTACAACCAGCACGTGCTGGTGAAAGGCAGCAGCGCGCAGGACACCTGGCTCGACGAGGGCATGTCGCACTTTGCTGAAGAGCTGGGCGGCCGCAGTTTCCTCCCGGGGGATCAGGCGTCGTTCTCCAACTTCGTGATCGGCGATCTGTTCAATGCCTACAGCTATCTGGACTCGAGCTCGTTCCACTTCCTCGCCTTCTCGAGCGGCATCGGGTCGCTGGCGGAGCGGGGTGCGGCGTGGCTGTTCGTGCGCTACTTCGCCGATCAATTCGCGGCCGATACGTCCTTCGCGTCGATCGCGGCCCTCACCCGCGGGCTGGAGCAGTCGGGGCTGCACGGCGCCGCGGCGATCACGGCCGCCGCGGGGACGCCGTTTACGACCATCGTGGGGCAGTGGATCCTGGCGAACTACGTGTCGGATTACCCGGGGCTCAGCCCGCCTCCGGAGCTGCAGTATACGTCGTGGCGTTTCCGCACCACGTACGGAGATCTCAACTCGCAGCGGCCGAATTTCTTTCCCAAGCCGTTCCCGCTGACACCGCCCGTGCTGGCCGGAAAGTCCATCGCCGTAACGGGGACGCTGCACGCCGGCTCGGGGTCGTACGTCGTGTCGGCCCAGCTGTCACAGGGGCCGGGGTTCGCGCTGCTGTTTTCGGGGCCGGGAGGTGCCGCGTTGCCGAGCGTGCTGGTGCCGCGGCTCAATGTCGTGCGGCTGCGGTAAGGGTGTGAATCGTCAAGGAGAAGCGTCGAGAGAGGGCGTCGAGAGGGGACGGCGAGAGGGAGAAGTCCAGAGAATCCGTAACGGGTTCACTCGACGATTGCTCTTGACGTTTGTCCTCGACGTTTTTCTGTCCACGTCGTTAGCCGCGCAGTCAGTTCTGTTTTCTCTCCCTGGCTCCACCCGCTCGGCGGGGATGGGCGGTGCCGGCGTCGCGCTGATCGGCGACGCGGCCGCCATGTTCGACAATCCGGCGGCGATCGCCGCGATCCATCATCTCGCCCTCGAGGGCTCGTTCGAGCCGTACGTCGCCGGCACGACGTACAGCACCGGCGCCGTGGCGGTGCGGGCCGGCCGGCTCGCCTGGGGATTCGGTGCCCAGGTGCTCGATTACGGCTCGGAGCCCGTGGTCGTGCCTGACTCGGGGCTAGGCGGCCGGCGCGGCACTGCCACGGGAGCGACGTTCACGGCGAGCGACATCCTCGCGACCTCCGGGGTGGTGTACCGGCGCGGCCTCCTGGCCGCCGGCGTGACGGTGAAGTACGCGCGCGAGCAGATCGCCGGGTGGTCCGCCGACGCATGGGGCGGGGACGTGGGCGTGGCGCTCGCGGTGTTCGACATCTTCGCGCTCGGCGTCAGCGTGCAGAACCTCGGCGGAGACTTCGGACCGGCGGGGAACGGCGCCCGGCTGCCGCGGCGCACACGGGCGGGGTTCACGATGAACTACGTCGATCCGCAGGGGACCTACCGGCTGCTGACGACGATCGAGGGGCAGTGGCCCGCGGACGGCCCCGCCCAGTTGGCGAGCGGTATCGAGACGGGCGTCGTCACCGGTGGCGTCGGTCTCGTGGGGCGACTGGGGTATGTGACGCGGTCGCCGACGAGTGCCGCGTCGCGCTGGTCGGTGGGCGGCGGCATCGAGCTGCGCCATTTACACCTCGACTACGCCTACCAGAATCTCGCGTTACTGGGCGGTGGTACGCACCGCATGGGGGTCCGATGGGCGCCCTGATCGAGCGCCGCGGTCCGCGCTGGGGACGGCTGGTGCTGCGGCTCCTGACCTGGATCGCCCTCGGCGTTCCCGCGGCTCTGGTCGTCGGGCTCATCGTCTCCGCCGACGTGCGCTATCTGGCGCGGGCGGGGGTCGAAGAGGCCCGCATCCTGCTCAAGCGGCGCTCCATCGCTTCGCTGGTGGCGGACTCGACCACGCGGGTCGAGTTACGCGAGCGCCTGCGCCTCGTGCTCGCCGCCCGGTCCTTCGCCGCGGACTCGTTGCACCTCATCGTCGGGGAGACGTACACGACCTACGTGGACGTCGGGCGTGACACCCTGCTGCTCGTGCTTTCGGCAGCCTGGCGCGACCGGCTGCGGCCCTACACCTGGACCTACCCGATCGTCGGCGTCGTGCCGTACAAGGGGTTCTTCAGCGCCGCGGCGGCGCGCGCCGCGGCGGCCGATCTGGAGCAACAGGGCTACGACGTGTACCTGCGCCCGGCCGGGGCGTTTTCGACGCTCGGCTACTTCTCCGATCCGCTGTATTCGACGGCCGTGGAGCGCGACACGATGGAGCTCGTGGCGACGGTAATTCACGAGCTGGCCCACAACACGCTCTATGTGAAGAGCCACACCCAGTTCAACGAGAGCTTCGCGAGCTTCGTGGGCTATCGCGGGGCGCAGGCGTTCTTCCGCTCACGCGGCGACACGGCGGACGCGCAGCGTGCGGCGGCCCGCTGGGGCGACGAGCGCTCGCTCGACGTCTTCTGGGCGGAGCTGGGGCGACGGCTGGATTCGGCGTACGCTGGTGCGTCCACGCCCCAGGCGGTACAGGCGGCGCGATCGTCGCTGTTCGCCTGGGCGCGCGCGCAGCTCACGGGTCCGGTGGGCCAGAATCTCGATACCTACGACTGGCGCTGGTTCGCCAACGCGCCGCTCAACAACGCCGTCGTGATGGCGCAGCGCATCTACCGGCAGAACCTGAATCTGTTCGACGAGATCTACGCGGCCAATGGAGCGAGCGTGGCGGAAACGGTGCGGGCGATTCAGCTGCGGGTCTTCACTCAAAGCAACGGTGATCCCTACCAGGCGCTGTATTCGCGCGCCGGGATGGGGCCGGACTGACGGTGGCGTCTAGCGTTGAAAGCCAGCGTCGCTGCCGCCATTCATGGCGCGTCGCGCAGCGCCGAGCCGCGACTGCAGTCGCGGATCACAGCGCGCCGGACTCTATAGGACTTCGCTGGACTCTCTAGCAATTACCTGACGAGCCGCCGTCCCGTGAGGCGCGAGGCAGGGTGCTCGACGTCGGCGAGGGTCCGTCCCGCGACCGGGATCGCGCTGGCCCGTACCCCGGCGTGCGTCAGCACCCCGACCACGTCGGCGATGACGAGTCCCGCCTCCGTTTCGTCCGGGTGCTCCAGGGTGAGAACCAGGCCGGCTTGCTCCCGGGCAACGGCGTGGGCCAGCTCGTCCCACCCCGTGTCCGACGCCAGCGGCCGCGGCGCCGCCACCAACGGGATGTGCGTGGTGTCGAATTCTCCGCGGCCCACGAGCGGCGCCCGTACCAGCTCCGCGAGGGTGTTCCAGATCGGCAGCGTCGGCCCGACCGCCACCACCTGACCGAAGTGCCATCCCGCGTCGCCGGCCAGCTCGCCGAAGGCGCGCACCAGCGCCTCGTCGCTGGGTGGCACAGGCCCGGGCAGCGGCGCGAGCACCGCGGCTCCCGTCTCGGCAAACCAGCGCTCGGCCGGTTCCAGCTCGTCCGGCCGGCGCGGCGCGTAGGACGCGAAGCGGCGCGTCGCGTGAATCTCGCGCTCCGCGAGCCCGCGCTGCGCATCGTGCTCGGCGGCCTGCGCCGCGCCTTCGAACGCCACTTCGGCGGCTTCGAACCGTCCGGCATCGCGCAGCACGCGGCCCCGCAGCTTCAGGGTTTCGGTGTGCGGCTCGAGCGCGAACGCCCGATCGAGCGCGAGGAGCGCGCGGTTGCCGTCCCCGAGGCGGTACGCGGCGAGTCCCAGCTCGTGCCAGACGAGGCCGAGGTTGGGGTCGCTGTCGACGGCGCGTTCCAGGACGGAGATCGCATCGGGGTAGCGGTTGAGGTCGATCAGCGCCGCGCCGGTGAGCGCGAGGGCGAACGCGGAGTCGGGGAACTGCGTTTGCGCGGCTTCGGCGACCCTGAGGGCCTCTGCGGACCGGCCCTGGCCGCGCAGCAGCTCGAAGAACTCAGCCCAGCAGAGTTTGAAATCGGGGTGGAGCGTGAGCAGGTCGCGGTAGGCGGCTTCGGCGTCGGCAGCGCGACCTTCTCCCACCAGCCAGCGCGCGCGAGCCATGGCGCGCTCGCTCGGCGCATCGGGGAACAGATCGAACGATGCCGTCGTGCGCATGAACGGCTAATCTACCCCTGCGTGATACGCTGGCTAGCCACACCCTCC
>DATLVL010000025.1:0-5186 GCA_035577525.1 Gemmatimonadales bacterium
GATCGCGTGGGCCGCGAGCTTCATGCACCGTGTCCACGGGTTCTCGGTGAGCGACATCGGACGCGAATTCGGCATCTACGGGCTCGCGGGCGGGATGGCCGGAGCCCTGATCGGTGGTCGCATGGCCGACTGGTTGGCGACGAAGTGGAAGGGCGCGCGCGTCGCGGTCGCCGGAGCGGGGTTTATCATCGGTGCCCCGATCGTCGTCGTGCTGATCCTGTCGCCTGGTCTGAAATTGTTCGTCCCCTGCGTGTTCGGCACATACTTCTTCTATACGTGGTACAATGGTCCGCTCTCGGCGGTGATCTTTGACGTCGTACCCGCGGCGGTACGGTCGTCGGTGATGGGAGCGTTCCTGCTCTTCTCGCACCTCGCCGGAGATGCCGTGGCGCCCCCGCTGATCGGGTTTCTCTCCGATCGGCTGCAGACGACCTGGCACTTTGCGGCGGACGACGCGCTGCGCCGCGCGATGCTCGTGTTGCCGGCAGTGGGGCTCATCGGGGGGGTCGTCATCCTGCTTGCGCTGCGCACGGTAGAGCGGGACATGGCTCGAGTGAAGCGGAGTGCCGCGTGAAGATCGCCGTCGTGTTCGATACGCCGCACCCCGACTGGGGCGACGAGGATTACCGCCGCGAGATGTCCGACGGGAAAGTCGAGGAGGCGGAGTACGACGTCGCACGCGCGCTGATCCAGAACGACCACGAGGTGCGCTTCGTGGGCATCGTCGACGATGTGCGGCCGCTGATCAATCAGCTGACGGAGTTCGGGCCGTCCCTGGTCTTCAATTGCGCCGAAGGATTCCGGGGCAGCTCGCAGTACGAGTACGCCGTGGCCGCGGTGCTCGAGATGCACGGGTGGCGGCACACCGGCTGTACGCCGGCGGGACTGCTCGTCGCCCGCAACAAGTCGATGAGCAAGAAAATCCTGAAGCACCATGGCATCCGGGTTCCGGAATTCGCCACTTTCCATCCCGGCGACCCGTTTCTGAGGCCGTCGACGCTGCGGTTTCCCTTGATCGTGAAGCCACTGCTCGAGGACGCGTCGGTGGGGATCGCGCAGTCGTCGGTGGTGAGCGAGGATGAGAGTCTCGCGGAGCGGGTCGCCTTCATCCACGAGAAGTACCAGCAGGCGGCGATCGCCGAGGAGCTGATCGAAGGGCGTGAGCTGTACGCCGGGCTGATCGGGAACAACACGCTCGAGCCCCTGCCGGTGGTAGAGCTGCACTTCGGCAAACTCTCGAAGGCGGAGCGGCGCATCGCGACCTACAAGGCCAAGTGGGATGAAGAGTACCGCGACCGCCACCATATTCGATCGGGGTTCGCGCGGCTGTCGGAAGCGCTGCGCGCGAAGATCGGGGACGCCTGCGAGAAGGCGTTTCACGCGTTGTGGCTGCAGGACTACGGGCGCATCGATCTGCGGGTGACGCACGACCACGAGGTCTACGTCCTGGAGGCGAACCCCAATCCGTTCATCGCCTATGGTCACGAATTCGCCAACGCCGCGGAGAAAGCGGGCATGAGCTACCCAAAGTTCATCCAGCGTCTCGTGGACGAGGCGATGCGCCGATGAGCGACGCCTGGTCGGCGGTTCGTAGTCTCATCACGCGCAAGCGCCGCGAGATCCCGCGGCCGGAGCTGCGCTGCCCGCGTTGCAGCGCCGAGCTGCAGCGGTTCTGGTACTTCTGTCCCAACTGCAGCAAGCAGCTGATCTGGGGCGACACGCAGCTCGAGACCGGCGCCGAGTGCCGCTACTGCCGCTGGATCGTCTCCGACAGCTTCTCGTGGTGCCCGTGGTGCGGCCGCGATATCGCCGACCGCGACTCGAGCCCCGAGCCGCTGAAGCGCCCCAAGGGATTCAAGTACGAACGGCGCTGCCGCCGCTGCCACGGCGGCTTGCAATACCCGATGCAGTGGTGTCCCTGGTGCAGCAAGGCGCAGTGGTGGAAGTACGACCGATTCCAGAACCACTGCCCGCACTGCGACCGCGGCGTCGACGACTGGATGGACACCTGTCCCTGGTGCGGCGAGGACGCCACCGGCCGTGACCTGATCGAGCGGGCGCTGCGCCGCGTGCGGCGCCTTCTCATCGTGTCGCGCATCAAGGACTGGGACTACCGCGTATTGCTGCGGCCCGGCGTGTCCGGGGTGTCCCCCTACGGTCCCAAGGTGATCGAGATCGATCGCCGCTATGTCACGAGCAAGCGGCGCCGCGACGAGATTTCCTGGAATACCCTCACCGGCCTGATCCTCCACGAGCTGGGCCACTCGTTCCTGTATCACAACTGGTCGTGGACCCGGACGGGACGCTTCCGGCGCGCGTTCGGCGAGGTCCGCCGGGCATACCGCGTGGCCGACGAGCACTGGGTCGATTTCGAGCGCCGCCGCGTCGCGACCACGCTGGTGGACTACGTCAGCCGCTACGCCGGCACGCATCCCCAGGAGGATTTCGCCGAGACGTTCCGGTTCTACGTCGCCCGGCGCGGCCGGCTGCGCGAGTTGTTCAGCGAATTCGGTCGCAAGCGCAAGGGGGTCGTGGTGTTCGAGAAATTCCTCGTGCTCCATGACTATGTCAGGAGTCTGCGGGGATGGCGCTGAGACGCGACGGAGGATGGTGGAGGTCGCTACGACAGCCTCCACCATCCTCCACCTTCTTCCACCTACCTCCACAACCTTCTCTTAGAAGATGGTGAAGTTCAGCCCCGCCCCGATCTGGAATGAGGTACTGCCGTGTCCCAGGAGTCGTCCTTCGAGGAAGGGGTGCGCGACTCCGCGGCGCGACTCGAACCCGAATAGCAGATCCCAGCCGGTATCGCCGTTCGACACTCCGCCCGACGAGGCGTTCTGATAGTTGACTCCACCGCCGAGGTAGAACGCGGATCCGTACCCTGTCGGCAGACGGAACTTGAGATCTCCGCTCAGGCCGATGAGGTTGACACCGTTCCCCATGTAGTAGTCAAACGATGGATACAGCTCGACGTCCTCGCTGAGCGGCAACAGCATGTGGGCGCCGATCAGCGCACGATCCATATCGAAGTTGTACCCAAAATGCGGACCGATATGCGCCCGCTGCGCGTGCGCGGGATGGCTGATGCACGCGAGCAGGAGGCCCGCCAGAGAGAGCGCGTGTCGCAGGCTCTTCATGATTCCTCCTTTTCTGATGCTGGATGCCACCGGCACCCAACCCGTGGACACCCGCCGCACCCTGAGGTTCCGGCCCGAAGCGCCGTCGTGCGGGGCGTGTGTCGCAGATCACACACGAAACCTGAGACTCCGCGGGCTTGTGCGCTGCTGCACGCAGGCCGCACTTTCTCAGCTCTCATACGGGAAGGCCTCATGCCGCTTCGCGTGCATCCACTCCTTTGGGCCGCGCTTTTCGGCGGGTGTGGGATCGCTGCCGCGCAGCGACCCACACCCCATCACGTCGACGTCGCGGCGATCGCGCCGCGCCCCGAAGACGTGGCCACGATCGACGGCATGCTGCGCGCGTTCTACGACGTGATCTCCGGACCCGCGGGGCAACCGCGGCAGTGGTCACGCGACCGCACGCTCTACATCCCCGAAGTACACTTCGTGTCGCTGTCGGCCGACAGCGCGGGACATGTGCAGGCCGATGTCGTGACCCATCAGATGTTCGTCGACCGCTCCGACGCCGCCCTGGTGCGCAGCGGATTCTTCGAGACCGAGATTCATCGCACCACCGAGCGTTACGGCAACGTCGTGCACGTCTTCAGCACCTATGAAATGCGCGAGCGGGCCGATGGACCGGTGTTCGGCCGGGGCATCAACAGCATCGAGCTGTTCTGGGACGGGGCGCGCTGGTGGATCGCCGCGGCGCAGTGGGACGATGAGCGCCCCGGCAATCCGATTCCCAAGGAGTACCTGCCGTAATCCCGCTCGCCGAACGGCGCCGCTATTACCGGGCGGCGCTGCGCTTTTCCCGGCTGGCGCGGCGTGTGGTGCAACGCCGCGTCGCGCGCGGCTTCCGTGCCCGCCTCAAGGCCGACGCCAGCTTCGTAACCGACGTCGACCTCGCGGTGGAGCGCGCGCTGCGCCACGCCATCGCCCGCGCGTTCCCCGATCACGGCATCCTGGGCGAGGAGCTCCCGCCCGCCCGGAGCCAGGCGCCGCTGCAGTGGATTCTCGATCCCATCGACGGCACGACGAGCCTCACCCACGGCATTCCGTTCTACGGAACCATCATCGCGCTGCACCACGAGGGAACGCCGCTCATCGGCGTCATCGACCTTCCCGCTCTGGGGCGCCGCTACAGCGCCGCCGTGGGTCTCGGGAGCTGGTGCGACGGGCGGCGGCTGCGCGTCCGCGACGTGACGCCGCGCGCTATCGCCAAGGAGGTCGTGTCGGCGGGAGACCGGGACCGCTTCGTGCAGTGCCGCGCCGGCGCCGCCTTCGACCGCCTGATGCGCGAGCACCCCACGGTCCGTGGCTACGTCGACTGCATCGCGCATTGCTTCGCCGCCGAGGGGCTGGTCGGGGCGGTGGTGGACTACGGGGTGAAGTTGTGGGACATCGCGGCAACGCAGGTATTGATCGAGGAGGCGGGCGGACGCTACGTGCTCGGCTATCAATCGCGATCCAAGGACCCGCCGGTGTACGGCATCATTTGTGGCAAGCCGGCAGTGGTGCGCCGCATGGAGCGGCTGTTCGTAGGCTAGCTGACCGCCTGACTCGCGCGCCCCACCTCGCGCAGGAACTCGCGCGACTTCCGCACCTCTTCCAGATACTCGCCGATCTCGTCGTCCTCGCGAGTCGAGTCCCACCCCAGGAGCTCGGCCATCTTGCGCGCGACGTTCGCGGCGACGCCCGTCCCGTGTTGCGGGTCTTCGTAGAAGAGGTGCAGCCGCCGCATCAGGACGTCGGTAAGCCGCACCGCCATCTCGCGCTCGACGGCGTACACGACTTCGGCGCGGATCTCCGCCCGCCCCGCCACGAGGGGGCCTCCCAGCACCTTGTTCTTGGTCACGAGGTTCAGGATCGCGGCCGACTCGGTGCCGTAGCTGTCGACCAGGTGCCGCGCGGTGACCGGCGACAGCTCCTTCATGCGGACCGACTGCATCATGACGTCGAGCGCCGCGATCTCGCCGCCCGGCAGTGGCAGCGTATCGGTGGCGGCGCGGGGCGGCGGCTGGCGGCCGTCGACCTGGCGCAGCCGCTGCACTACCAGATCGA
>DATLVL010000026.1:0-12629 GCA_035577525.1 Gemmatimonadales bacterium
AACGGCAACAGCCGGCGGAGCATCGGCGTGGTGTCGACCTGTTGCGCCCAGCGCTCGGCGCGGCTCGCGAAACCATGTTGATCGACGGGGAGCGCATAGAGTCCAGTGCGAAGGTCGCCTCCCGCTGCCGTGATCGCCGCGCCGAGCTCGTGGCGCACAATCAGCAGCCGCGTCATGAGCTCCCGCGCCCGGACCATCTGCGGGAAGTCGTGGCTCGGCGCATTGTCCTGCGCCGGGGCGATAATGAGTACCGTGGCTCCCCGGATACACGCGCCGACGAGCAGGCCACCGTAGAACTCCGAATTCCACAGCGAATCCGGGATCTTGATGACCGATCCCGCAGGCATGAGGGAATAGAGGATCGCCTTGGCGACGTTGAGGGGCTTGGGGAGGTAGCCCGTCCCGTTGACCAGCACGGCGGCACGTCCGTCGTACCGCGCGGCATCGGGTAGAGCGGCGAGCTGTGCCTGCAGCACTGCCCCATCGGCCGGCGGACCCCTGCGCAGCGGCAGTGGGAGGTCCGATTCGGGGATCCCCTGGGTGATCAGCAGCTCGCGCGCGGCCTGTCGGATCTGCAGCAGTGCCGGCCCTGCGAGCTTCAGCGAACGGTCGTCCCATCCCGGGCCGAGGTATTGCCGGCCCACACCCATACCCGTGAGGATCGCCACGCCGTCGAAGGGATTGGACTCGCTGACGTCGCGGAAGGAGATCTTGCGGTGATCGCGCATCACGTCATCCGGATAGCCGAAGACGCTCGAGATGACGCCGCCGCTCCAGAAGGAAGCGTCGACGCGGTTGGTGATGTTGACGTGCACTTTGATTCGATTGCGCAGCCAGGCGTCGCCGTACTCGTGCGCCTCGGCCTGCAGCACGCGCGAGTGCAGCACCGCGGCGCGGAGCCGCGCCAGCGTGCCCGCCAGCTGCGCCGCATCCTGCGCCGAGCCGTACTGGATCCGGGGCGAGGCGCGCAGCGGATCCTCGAGCACGGTCATCAGCACCCGCGACTTCCGTTGCTCGTAGTAGTGCTGGTCCAGGAAAATGAAGTACGAGGGCAGCGTGCCGGTGGAGTCGTACACCTCGACCCGGGCCGCGAGCGCGGAGAGGTAGCCGTTCAGGACCGTGAACGCTGCCCAATCGATGGACTGCGCCGTGTCGAGCGCTGGAAAATCGTGGATCCAGAGGACGTGATAGTCCCGGGTCTCACGGATCATCTGCAGCAGCTCCGACAGGAACTGCAGATTGGCGACGTACGTCATCCGGTTGTGATCGGTGAAGGAGACGTGCGTGGCTCGCTCGATCAGCAGGTCGAGCTCGCCCTGCTCGTCGTATTGCTCGGGGAGCAGGGCATACTGCAGCGGCAGCCACACCAGCCGGGGGTCGTCCCATTCCTTCGCGGCCTTCTGCCGCACTCCCTCGAGTACCTCGGTCACCGCTTCGAAGACGAAGAGGACCTCCTCGGTGTGGACGGGCGACAACGCAGTGGATTGGGTTACCCACCGCCCGAATCGCCCCCGGGCGGCGAGGCTCAAGCCCCGCAACGTGTCGTTGTGTTTCTTCCGCCCGAGCAGACCGTCGTAGGGGAGGAGCACCTCGTCGAGCAGGATCGTGCTGCTCTGCTGCGCCAGTTCTCGTCCCAGTGAGTCGCTTTCGGCTGCGATGGTGAATGCACGCTCCAGCTGGGCATGAAAGAACCGCACTTCACTCTCGAGGCTGCGCGTCGCGAGATGGTCTCTGAGGTCGGTGACGTACCTCGTGGTGCGCGCCAGCGCGATGCCTTCATTGCGGCCATCCTGATCGAGAAACGGAGCGACGAGTCGCCGGATCCATTCGGCCGAGACCCGCAGACTGTCGATCGCCGCTTGCAGCTCGCCCGCGCTCCCGTGATGCGAAGGTGGCGCATACAGAGCACGGGGGACGTCGACATAGTCCTGCAGGGGACGGTTCCGGCCGGCGAGCGGATCGCCCAGCGGGACCGACACGCCGAGCGTGAAGCTATGGCTCCGCAACGGGTACCAATCGAGTCGCAGCATCGTGCCGCGGGTCAGGAGGCCACCCCGTCGCACGGGGGTGTGCGCGGTGACCAGCATATCGAGCCGGCCGTCCCGCAGGTTGTAGTCTCCACCAATGCCGGCGCTCAAGTAGGGAACCTGGAACACGCCGCGCACACCGCCATCGATCTTGCTGCCGCGCGCGCCGACGTATCCCTCCATCCCGATCTCGGCGAGCTTCGTGATGGGATTGAGCGGCGCGTAATAGGCGCCACCGGCGGTTCGCACCATGAGGGTGTTGGACGGGCCGGCAAGGTAGAGCCCGGTGCCGATCCCGAGCTGCCAATGCCAGCGGATCGGTTGTCCGAGGGAAGCGGTGCGGCCGCCTACTCGGGGGTCGGTCGGCGATTGGGCGTTTGCGTCTCGGGCCGAGCCGGAAAGGAATCCGGCGGTCGCGATGGTGAGGGCCAGCAGCTCGCACTGACGGCGTGCGGAGCAGGCAGGGACCACGAGGCCTCGCTATGGGATCCATTCGTCCAGCGGTGATTCGCCGGACGGGGAGGATGTTTCAGTTTACAACGTTCAACTTGAGACGGCTAGTGGGCCGATATCAGCGCCACCGCCCAGACGGGACGGTGGTCGCTGGCTCCCATCGGGTCCCTCGCGACCCCGGTATTGAGACTGTCCCCAGGGGCGAGACCCTTCAGGAAGATGTGATCCCAGTTGCCCAGAAGGTGCGTGCGCGGGTTCCGCTCCGTCGGCCAGAGAAACCCGGCTGCGCGAAACGTCCTGCCGATGCCGCGGCTGTTCATGTCGCCGGCGATCACGACACGCGGATAGGCGGCGGCGTCGGCGAGCACCGTGCGCACCTGGTCGCGACGCGACCCTGGCCCGATCTCCATACGGGTGGCGAGGTGCACACTGTAGACGCGCAGCGGCACGCCGCGGACGGCGATCGTCGCCGCGGTCGCAATGCGTTGCGTGCCGATGAAGCGGGCGTGGTGCGGCAGCACGATCTTTTCGTCGGCCACGATGGGCCAGCGCGACAGGACCGCATCGCCGAAGTCGCGGCCGTGCTCGACCGTCGCCGGATAGTAGACGTACGACATCGCCAGGGCTGCGGCGATTCTGCGCGTCCCGGTTTCGTCCATCTCCTGCAGTGTGACGATGTCGGCGTTCTGGAGCGCAGCAGTCGAGCGCAGCAGCGTGATCGCCTGATCGATGTGGCGAGCGAATTTTATGTTGAAGGTGACGACTCGGATCGAGTCCACGCTGTCCGCTGAGACGACCGGGGGAACGGGCGCGGGAGGCTCCGAGAACGCATAGCGCGGCCCGGACGGGCTGGTGTAGTTGAAGCCATGGCAGCCGAGGGCGAGCAACGCGGCGAGGGCGACTCGCTGGTTCATGCCATCAATCTACCTGCAGCACCGCCAGGAACGCCTCCTGGGGGATCTCGACCGTGCCGACCTGCTTCATCCGCTTCTTTCCTTCTTTCTGCTTCTCCAGCAGCTTGCGCTTGCGCGTGACGTCGCCACCGTAGCACTTGGCGAGCACGTTCTTGCGCAGCGGCCGGATCGATTCCCGGGAGATCACTTTGGTCCCGATCGCGGCCTGGATGATCACCTCGAACAGCTGGCGCGGAATCATTTCCTTGAGCTTCTCGGCGATCTTGCGGCCCCACTCGTACGCCTTGTCGGTGTGGATGATCACGCTGAAGGCATCGACCGGCTCGCCGTTCAGCAGGATGTCGAGCTTGACCAGCTCGCTCGAGCGGTAGCCGAGGAATTCGTAGTCGAGCGACGCGTAGCCACGGCTGATCGTCTTCAACTTGTCGTAGAAGTCGAGGATGATTTCCGCGAGCGGGAACTCGAACGTGAACTCGACGCGCGTGGGGTCGACGTAGTGCATCCCCTGGTACACGCCGCGCCGGTCCTGTCCCAGCTTCATCACCGCGCCGATGTACTCCGCCGGCGCCAGAATGCGCGCCTTGACGAACGGCTCCTCGATGCGGTCCACGCCCGAGCCGTGCGGCATCGAGCTGGGATTCTCCACGACCTCGAGCGAGCCGTCGGTCTTGTACACGTGGTATTCCACGTTCGGGACCGTGGAGATCAGGTCGAGGTCGAACTCGCGCTCCAGCCGCTCGCGCACGATCTCCATATGCAACAGCCCGAGGAAGCCGCAGCGGAAGCCGAAGCCCAATGCCACCGATGTTTCGGGTTCGTAGTGCAGCGACCCGTCGTTGAGCTGCAGCTTGGCGAGCGCGTCGCGCAGCTCCTCGTACTGCTCGGCGTTGGTAGGGTAGAGACCGGCGAACACCATCGACTGGATGTCGCGATAGCCGGGCAGCAGCGGCGCCTCGCGATGCTCGGCGTGCAGCACCGTGTCGCCGGGGCGGGTGTCGCGCACGCCGCGCACGTTGGCGATGAAGTACCCGACCTCGCCCGCTTCCAGCTGCTCGGCGGGTTTGTGGCCCAGCTGCAGATACCCGACTTCGTCTACCTCGTACACGTCGTCCTTGTGGGCGCCGAACGCGATCTTCATCCCGGGCGTGAGCGTCCCATCGACGAGCCGGATGCTGGGGATCGCGCCGCGATAGCGGTCGTAGTAGGAGTCGAAGATGAGCGCGCGCAGCGGCGCGTCGTGAGTCCCTTGGGGAGGGTGGATGCGCTGCACCACCGCTTCGAGCACGTCGGGGACCCCGGTGCCTTCCTTGGCGGAGATGCGCAGGATCTCCTCCTGCTTCGCGCCGATGAGGTCGTGCAGCTCAGCCGCGCGCCGATCCGGCTCGGCGCCCGGCAGGTCGATCTTGTTGAGCACCGGGATGATCTCGAGCCCGGCATCGAGGGCGAGAAACAGGTTGGACAGCGTCTGCGCCTGAATCCCCTGCGACGCATCGACCACGAGGATGGCGCCCTCGCAGGCTGCCAGCGAGCGCGACACCTCGTAGGTGAAGTCGACGTGGCCGGGGGTGTCGATCAGGTTCAGCTCGTAGATCTGGCCGTCTTTGGCGTGGTAGTTCATGCGCACGGCATTGAGCTTGATCGTGATGCCGCGCTCGCGCTCCAGGTCCATCGTGTCGAGCACCTGCTCCCGCATCAGCCGCTTGTCGAGCGTCCCGGTGAGCTCGATGAGGCGGTCGGCCAGCGTGGACTTGCCGTGGTCGATGTGGGCTACGATGCAGAAGTTGCGGATGAGGGATTGGCGCATTGGAGAGACAAACTAAGCTAACAGCTGTCAGCCATCAGCTTTCAGCTGTCCCTGCAAGGACCCTTGTTTCGTGGTAAAAGGGCTGCGGACCGGGATGAGCTGATAGCTGATAGCTGACGGCTGATAGCATATCTTTCCTCTCGAGGACTCCCCTGTCATCCATCACCGGCTGGTTCGATCCCGCTCCGAAAGGCGGCGGCGCGCTGCGACGAGCGGCCGAGAGCTATCTGCCCGGTCGCGGCGATCCCGGCGTGCGGCTCCCCGGGCTGCGTCGTGGCGACCTCGTCGTCTGGGACGGGTCGCGCGTGACGGCGGTGAACGGCAGCTCGCCCGATGGTCTCGCGCAGCGACCCGAATTCGCGACACTCGGAGCCGTACACCCGTCGCGGCCGTTGTTGCTCGAGACGGCGAACCCGTCGAGCGCGCGCGTCGCCGACATTCAACGCACTGTCGATCTCGTCTGCCCGCTGGGCTTCGGGCAGCGGGCGCTGATCGTGTCGCCGCCCAAGGCGGGGAAGACCACGGTGCTCCAGGCCGTTGCCGAGGGCGTGGCCGTCAATCACCCGGGCACGGAGCTCCTCATCCTGCTCGTAGACGAGCGTCCCGAGGAAGTGAGCGAGATGGTGGATTGGGGGCGCGGTGAGGTGATCGCCTCGAGCTTCGACTTGCCGCACGAGCGCCACGTCGCCGTGGCGGACATGGTGTTCGAGCACGCCCGGCGGCAGGTGGAGATCGGCAAGGACGTCGTCATCGTCCTCGACTCGCTGACGCGCCTCGCCCGTTCGCACAACACCGCCGGCCGCTCGAGCGGCCGCACGATGTCGGGTGGGATCGACGCCAACGCCCTCGCCAAGCCGAAGGCGCTGTTCGGCGCGGCGCGCGCCGTCCCCGCCGGCGGCTCGCTCACCGTGATCGCCACCGCCCTCGTCGAAACCGAGAGCCGCATGGACGACGTGATCTTCGAGGAGTTCAAGGGCACGGGCAACGCCGAGCTGCGCCTGGTGCGCGAGCTGGCCGACAAGCGCGTCTATCCGGCGGTGGACATCGCGGCGAGCGGGACCCGCCGCGAGGAGCTGCTTGCCCAAGCGGCGGTGGTCACGGCGCGCCAGGAGCTGCGCCGCCGCCTGGTGGCGCTGCCGGAGTCGCAGGCCATGGAAACGCTGTTGGGATTGTTGCGGCGCGCGAAGACGAACGCCGCGTTGCTCGGGACGCCTTAGCGCACCGGGCGCCGCAGGATCGTCCGTAGCCTCGCGGGAGCGACGCGGCGCGGATCGGACAGATAGATCTCGTGGTGCCGGCCCGCGAGACGCACCCTGTTGGCGCGCGCGAACTCCACCATGCGGCCGAGCGATTCCTGCTCGCGGTCGTACGGCCCGACGTGCAGCAGCTGGACGACCCGGCCCTCGTGCAACGACTCGAGCCGCACCGTACCGCCCGACCTGCCGCGTCGCACGAGCTCGCGTTTGGCGCGTACCAGGTCGGAGGCCGAGACGAATGTCGGCACGCGGATCAGGACCTTCCAGCGCCACGTACTGCGCGGCGAGTCGACCAGCAGTTTTCCCGGCTTACCGCCCCACCACAGCCCTTCCAGCTTCGCGACGACGTAATCCTTCTTCGCCGCCTTCTTCGCCATCTTGATCGTGAAGGCGGCGCCGTAGAGCGCGCCGACGGCGGCCCCGAACCCGGGTCCGTTCGGATCGCCGCGCCCGCTGACACTCAGATAGCGCGCCGGTCCAACGCGTAGCAGCGCCGGATTCTTCGGTGCGACGTATTCGCTCTTGTATCGGCGGTACAGATCCAGTCTCATGGTCGCTACTAATTCCCTCCCTGCACGATCTTTCTGTAGCTGTCCGGATTCCACTTCGGCTTCTCCGGAGCGTTCGCCACCGCGAGCCCGAGGTAATAGGCCAGCTTCACGAACCGGGCTTCCTTCTCGACGTCGATCTTGTCGGGCGAGTCGCCTACCTGATGGTAGTCGACGTGCAGCCCGCTCGTAAAAAAGAGGATCGGGATGCCCTTGCGCGCAAAGTTGTAGTGATCCGACCGGAAGTAAAGGTTCTCCTGCGGCCAGCGGTCGCCGATCGGCGTCATGTGCAGCTCGGGATGCGCCGCCGCGACGGCGTCGAGCGTCGTCCCGAGATCCGAGTGCTCGCGCCCGATCACCGCCATCGAGTCCTTCAGGGTGTCCGAACGGCCCACCATATCGCTGTTGAGATCGGCGACGATGCTGTCGATCGGCACCGTGGAGTGGTCGGCGAAATAGGCGCTGCCCCATAAGCCGCGCTCTTCACCGCTCACCGTCATGAAGACGAGCGAGCGCTTGGGGCGCTCGGCGGCAGAAGAAAACGCCTGTGCGAGCTCCAGCACGGCGACGGAGCCCGAGCCGTCGTCATCGGCGCCGTTACAGATCGAGTCCGCGCCTCTCGCCGTGCAGCCCTCGCCGTCCCCTGGCTGGCCGATGTGGTCCATGTGACCGGTGAAGAAGACGTATTGATGCTTGAGCACCGGGTCCGACCCTTCGAGCATGCCCACGACGTTAGGCGCACTGGTACGGCGCAGCAGCTTCTCGGGAAGCATCACGTGTACCGTGAGCGCGGAGAGCGTCCGGGCAGTGAGGGCGCCCGTCGCGGCCGCGCGCGCCGAGTCGAGGTTCACACCGGCCTGCGTGAGCCAGGGCCGGGCCAAGCTGTCGCGGATGACGAGCACCGGCGGCACGGTGATCCCGCCCCCCTCGGCGGGATTGCGGACTTCGATCCCCGACTCGTGGCTCGGAAACTGGGCCCAGGTCGAATCGGGAAGCGCCAGAATCGCGATGATCGCTGCGGGATGACGCTGCAGCAGTGCCGTCGCGCCGGCGAATCCGGTCGCACCGATCGGCACGACGGCGATCTTACCGGCCACCGTGGCCGAATCGAGGCCGCCCCCGGCCTGCGGCGTTCCCGTGATGAGAACCGCGGTGGCGGCGACGTGATCAGCGATGGGCCGGCCTTGCAGGAACTTCATGTTCTTTCCCAGCGCCCAGCGCATCGGCGCCGAGCCGGTGGCCCACACCGCGGCGCTATCGCCACGCGATTGATAGATCTCGAGCGGATAGCGCTGGAGGTAGCCGCCACTGTCGCCCATGGGACGGAGCCCGAAGCGCCGGAACTCGGACGCGACGTACCGGGCCATCGTCTCGAGACCCGCCGAGGGTGTCGCACGGCCACGCAGCGAGTCGTCGGCGACGAGATAGATCCTCCGGCGCACGTCCGCCGCGGTGACCGCGTCAGCTCCCGCTGCGCGACCCGTGGTGACCGCGGGGGCCGGGGCCGGTGGAGCGGGAGTCGGTACGGGGGCCTGGGTGTGCATGCCGCCACCACAGGCGAGGGCACCGGCAACGGGGATCGCGATCCAGCTCCGCATGGAGTCTCCGAACGGGTCGGGTGGAAGTGAGCGAGGATTCGGGCGAAAAGCTAGCGCGCCCGTCCGTGAGAGGCCACGGACGGGCGCGTCAGCATGTTGCGAGAGAATCAGGGCCGGCGACGCCGCACTTCCGGCTTGTTCGAATCGTCTTTCTTGGGCGGCGGGTTGTCCCGGCCGCGATTCGGCTCGGCGCGGCGCCCTTCGTCGTGCCGCGGCGGACTCGCGTTGTCCTGCCCGCGGCCCTGCGACTGAGCCTCTTGCGGCGCGCGCCGCGACTGGTCGTCACTCGTGGAGCCGCGGCGCCGGTCGTCGTCTTGCTGCTGGCGCTGTGGCCGATCGTCGCTCGCCGGCCGGCGGTTGCGCCCATCGTCCTGTGTCTGGCGTGGCTGGTCGTCGCTCGACGGCCGGCGGTTGCGCCAATCGTCGGGCGGCTGGCGCCGCGACTGGTCGTCCGCGGGCGGGTTGCGGCGGCCGCGATCATCGGACTGGGCGGACGAGCCGTCATCGCGCCGGTCGGGACCGGTGTTGCGCCGGTCAGGCCGGTCGTTGGTGCTCGAGCGACCACCGTCCCGATCCCGCGTGCCGGGGCGGTCGGTCTGGGGCTGGAACCGCCGCAACCATCCGTCATCCGAATTGCGACGACGGTTCTCCGGCACCGGGATCGAGCCGCGGGCGCCGATGTCGACGCCACGTACGCCACGGCGCGTATTGTCGTTGACGGGCCGCTCGCGCTCGCGCGCGTGCGTTACGAAGCGGTCGTCCCCGACACCGTCGCGATCCTTGAAGATGAACCGGGGTTCGGGACGGTACGGCCGGGTAAAGACGACTCGCGTGCCCCCGTAATAGCGGTAGGGGTAGTAGTAGGGGTCGTCGAATACCACGATCCGGAAGCGGACGCAGGAATACGCATACGGATCCCACGCCGAGTAACTGGCATAGCTGTGACAGTCGTAGCACAGGAACCGCGGATAGTCGTAGTGCCGCTCGACATAATAAGGAACGAGGTCATAGTCCCAATCGTTGTCGTTCTCCGGGACAATGCGCTGCGCCAGGTCGGTGAGCGCCACGTACGGGTCGCCCCGGACGCGGCCGTCGGAGACGGCCCGGTAGTCCCAATGATCCCCGCTGGTGATCGCATCGTAGTCGAAGGGGGCGGGCGAGGCGACGGCGAAGATGTAGCCGACGCCGGGATAGTCGTCGACGTCAAACGCGTCGTCATCCCGGGTGTCCTGAACCTCGAATTCCCGGCCGCCGCGCACGAAGTTGTCTTCCCAGGGGTCACGCGGGAACAGGACGCGAATCTGTCCATCGGTGTCGACCCGGAGAATCGTGACGTAGGCGTCGCGGTCGGCGCGGACATACACGCGCGCGCCGCGGCCCGTCTGATAAGGGTCGTCGCCGCGATCGGTCCAGACCGAGACCCGCGAGCGATCCGGGTCGGGCCGCGCCGCCACAACGGGCGCCGCGGGCGGGCCGGAAAGGGATGCGAACAAAACGAGTGTAGTCAGCATAGGGCCTCCGAGTCTCATCCCAAACGCAGGCCACGTGCCACATTCAGATGTCCTGTAACAGGCTGGTACACAGTAAGTTGGGCGACAGCGTCCCGATTCCGCCAGGTTCCATCTGTCCTCTACCATGGACATATGCGCACCCCTAGCTTCCGCACGCCATGACCCACGGATCGCGTCTCGACCTGCTCGACCCCGCTGAAGTCGCACGGCTGGGAGGGATCGAGATCGTGGCGCAGGGGGTGGTGGAGGGCTACCTCGCCGGGCTGCACCGCTCGCCGTTCCGCGGCTTCTCCGTCGAGTTCACCGAGCATCGCGCCTATCAGCCGGGCGACGAGCTGCGCTACCTCGACTGGCGCATCCTCGCCCGGTCCGATCGCCTGTTCGTCAAGCAGTTCGAGGAAGAGACCAACCTGCGCGCGATGATCCTGCTCGATGCCAGCCGGTCGATGGCGTGGCGCGGCGCGCCCGAGCGGCTCACCAAGCACGAATACGCGCAGCGGCTGGCTGCGGCGATCGGGTTGATCCTGCTGCGCCAACGCGATGCCACCGGATTGATCACGTTCGATGAGACGGTGCGGGACGTCGTGCCGGCCCGGGTGAAAACGGGACAGTGGCGGCGGCTGGTGCGCGGCATCGTGGCCGCGACCGCAGGGCAAGGGACCGCCGCCCTTGCGGCTCTGCGTCACGTCACGTCGCTCCTGGCGCGACGCGGGCTCGTCGTGCTGGTGTCCGATCTGTTGCTCGATCGCGAGCTCGCGCTCACGGCCTTGCGATACCTGCGTCATCGCGGCCATCAGGTGGTCGTGCTGCACCTCATGGATCTGGGAGAGCGCGAGCTGGCGGGGCCGCCGGAAGTCCGGCTTCGCGATCCCGAAACCAACGAGCGGCTGGTGGTGCGGCCGCGCGAGCTGGCCCGGGCCTACCGACTGACGGTCGAGCGCGAGATCGCCGCGTGGCGCAGCGCATGCCGGCGGCACGGCATCGCGTATCACCATGTGACGACCGATCAGCCGTTCGGGCACGTGTTGCGCCGCCTCGCGTGATCTTCCTGCATCCGCTGGCGCTCGTCGGTCTCGCGGCAGCGGCGATCCCGGCGCTGTTGCATCTGTTCCAGCGACGCCAGCCGCCGGAGGCGGACTTCCCGGCGCTGCGCTACCTGTCGGAGGCCGAGCGCAAGAGCGCGCGGCGCATGCGGCTGCGCCACTTGCTGCTGCTGATGCTGCGCACGGCACTGATCGTCACCGTGATCCTTGCCGCCGCGCGGCCGCTCGTCCCGTCGCACGCGAGCGGAGCGACGCACCCGCCCAGCGCCCTCGTCATCGTCCTCGACAACTCGTTGTCGTCCGGAGCGGTGGTGGGCGGGCAGGTGACGCTCGACCGGCTGAAGGCCGCCGCACGGGCCGTGCTGCGCCGCGCGTCGCCCGATGACCGCCTCTGGCTCGTCCTGGCGGACGGCATCGTGCGCGGCGGCGCGCAGGATGAGCTCCTCCGGGCGGTCGACAGTGCACCGGCGGATCCACGCCGGCTCGATCTCGTGAGCGCGGTGACCCGCGCGGTACGCGTTGCCGCGGCTGCCCCGGCGCCGCAGCGCGAGGTGCATGTGATCAGCGACCTGCAACGGACGGCGCTCGCCTCCGGGCGCGTCACTGTGCCAGCGGGAATCCGGATGCTGGCGCTCGCGCCGCGGCCGGCTCCGCAGAACCGCGGGCTCGCGGCGGCGCACGTCGCCGGCGGATCGGTGACGGCGACCGTGGTGGGGGCGCCCGGAACGACCCCCGCGCCGGTGACGCTGCGCGTGCGCGGGCGTGACGTGGCCCGGGGACTCGCCGCTCCCGGAGCGGCGGTGACGCTGCCGCTGGCTGACCCCGGCCCGGGGTGGTGGGTTGGCGAGATCAGCCTCGACCCCGACGAGCTGCGCTCGGACGATCGCCGGCTCGTGGTGTGGCACAGTGTCCCGCCCGCCCGGGTCCACGCCGATCCCGCCGCCGGTCCGTTCGCCGCGGCGGCGATCGCCGTCCTCGAGGCCGCCCATCGCGTTCGCGACGGCGCCGAGGTGACGCTCGCCGACCGGCCGGGTGCGGGCGCGTCGGTCGTCGTCCCGCCGGCGGACCCGGCCCTGCTCGGACAAGTGAATCGCGCCCTGCAGGCCCGCGGCGTAGGGTGGCACTTCGGGAGCACCGGCTCTCCGGGTCCGGTCACGAGTGCGGTCATCCCCAGCCTCGACAGCGCCCGCGTGATGCGGCGGCAGCGCCTCGAGGGCTCGGACTCCGGCGTCGTGCTCGCCGCCGTGAACGGCGAGCCGTGGGCCATCGTCTCGGGTGGTGTGGTCCTCGTGGGGAGCCGGCTCGATACGACCTGGACGACGCTGCCGACGACGCCGGCGTTCGTCCCGCTGATCGATGCGCTCGTGAACCGTTTCTCGCGCGGCGAATCGCCGGTGACGGAACGGGAAGGCGCGGCGCGCGTCGAGTTCCAACGTCTTGGCCCCGACACCGTCGGCGCGACCGTGTATGGTCCC
>DATLVL010000027.1:0-7816 GCA_035577525.1 Gemmatimonadales bacterium
CGACCTACATCTCGGTGGACGCTCCGACCCCTCGTCCTGTGTCAGATACCCGACTACCGCGATTTCGCTTCATGCCTGCGACGGAACTCCCCTTGGCTGCACGCACACAATGAAAAAAGTCGCTTCCCGGCTGTTTCTCCCCACCGCCACTACTGGCTCGAGGCACTGAAAACAGCGGGACGCGACTCCCTACCGCTATCCTAGCCAATCGGGGGAGCGAGTTCAAGACCTCTATATTCCTAGGCCGATGACTGCTCCGCTGTGGGCGCCGTCGCGCGCGCGCGCCGCCGCGACCCGGCTGCACGCGTTCGCCATGTCGGCCGGCGGCGGGCGCGAGTTCGCAGCGCTGCATCGCTGGTCGATCGAGCGGCCTGAGGAATTCTGGTCCGCCGTCTGGGACTTCTGCGGCATCGTGGGCGAACGTCCGGGACCCGCCGCCATGGGGCTCGAGCATATGGGCCCGCCCACGGCGCAAGGCCCGCGCTGGTTCCCCGAGTCGCGGCTGAACTTCGCCGAAAACCTGCTGCGGCCCCTGGGCGACGGACCGGCGATCATCGCCCTGCGCGAAGCAGGAGAACGGCGCGAGCTCAGCCGCCCTGCCGTTGCGGCACTCGCAGCCCGTGTCGCGGCGGCGTTGCGGCACGCCGGCGTGCGACCCGGCGATCGTGTCGCCGCATACGTCCCCAACATTCCCGAAGCGATCGCCGCGATGCTCGGCGCCGCCAGCATCGGCGCCATCTGGTCGTCCTGCTCGCCCGATTTCGGCGTGGCCGGCGTGGTGGACCGGTTCGGCCAGATCGCGCCGCGCCTGTTGCTGGCGGTGGACGGGTACCGCTACGGCGGGAAGGAAATCGATCTGCGGCAGCGCATCGCGGCAGTGATGGACCAGCTGCCGCCGGTCGCGCAGCTCGTCGTCATTCCGTACTTGTCGGCACATCCCGACGTGCGGTCGATCCCCCGCGCCACCCTATGGGACGAATGGCTCGGGCCGGAGACGGAGAGCCAATTCACGAGGCTCCCGTTCGACCACCCGCTGTACATCCTGTATTCCTCCGGGACGACGGGGCTCCCCAAGTGCATGGTGCACGGGGCCGGCGGGACGCTGCTGCAGCACCAGAAGGAGCACGTGCTGCACTGCGACCTGTCCCCTCGCGACCGGATCTGCTACTACACGACCACCGGTTGGATGATGTGGAACTGGCTCGCGAGCGCGCTGGCCACGGGCGCGACGCTGGTGCTGTACGACGGAGCACCGCTGGCGCCCGATCCCCAGGTGCTCTGGAACGTGGTCGCGCGCGAGCGCGTGACCGTGTTCGGCACCAGCCCCAAATACCTCACCCTGGCGGAGAAGACGGGGCTGGACCCCGCGCGGACGCACGATCTGACGGCGCTGCGGGCGCTGCTCACGACGGGCAGCCCGCTGGCGGGACATGGCTACGACTACGTCTACCAGCACGTCAAACAGGACCTGCATCTCTGCAACATCTCGGGGGGCACCGAGCTGATCTCCTGCTTCGCGCTGGGAGTGCCGACGGAGCCGGTGTGGCGCGGCGAGCTGCAAGGACCGGGGCTGGGCATGGCGGTGGACACGTTCGATGCCCGAGGCCGGTCGGTGCGCGGCGCTCCGGGTGAGCTGGTCTGCACGAAACCGTTCCCGTCGATGCCGGTGTCGTTCTGGAATGACCCGGATGGGGCGAAGTACCGCGCCGCCTATTTCGAGAAATACCCGGGCGTCTGGCGCCACGGCGACTGGGTGGAAATCACGGAGCACGGCGGGCTCGTCATTTACGGCCGCTCGGACGCGACGCTCAACCCTGGCGGCGTGCGCATCGGAACGGCGGAGTTGTATCGGGTGGTCGAGCGCCATCCCGAAGTGCTCGAGAGCCTGGCGATCGCCCACGAGACCGGAGCGGACGTGCGCATCGTGTTGTTCGTGAGACTGCGCGAGGGCCTGCGGCTCGACGACGCGCTCGTCGAGCGGCTGCGGCGGGGGCTACGCGAAGAAGCGAGCCCGCATCACGTGCCGTGGCGCATCATCCAGGTGGCGGATCTACCGCGGACGATCAGTGGGAAATTATCGGAGCTGGCGGTGCGGGCGGTGGTGCATGGAGAGGCGGTCACGAACGTGGAGGCATTGGCGAATCCAGAGGCGCTGGAGTTATTTCGGGAGCTGCCGGAGTTACGAGACTAAAGAGGCGGCATCGGTAATCGGTCATCGGTAAAACCGACAACCGATGACTGGCTAGGCCTTTATCGCATGTTCCCCGTATGCCCCAGACTGAACCGCCCCGGCTGCGGCCACACCGCGAGCCCGTGCGGGTCGCGACCCACCTTGATACGATACAGCAGTTTTCCGGTGTTGGTGTCGAAGACGTACACTTCCTGATCGTATCGCCCGGAAAGCCACAGCTCCGAGCCGTCCACCGAGACGTTGCCCATGTCGGGGCTGCCGCCGCCCTCGATCGGCCAGTTGGCGACGACGGAGCGCGCGATCGGATCCACCACACTGATGCTGCCGGGTCCATGGGGACCGGCGTGCAGCGTGTGCCAGCCGCGATTCGACACGTAGAAGAACTTCCCGTCGCGGCTGGGATAGATGCCGTGCGTTCCGGTGCCCGTGGGGAGAAAACCGATACGCTTCAGCGAATCGGCGTCGATGATGAAGACGCCGTCCTCGAGCATGTCGGCGACGAAGAACACCTTGCCGTCGGGGGACAGCCGCACGTCCTGCGGCATCGACGGCTTGCCGGGGTCGAGCTTCAGGTATCCGATGACCTTGTGCGTTGCCACGTCGAGCCGCAGCAGCTTCCCCGAAAACTCGCACGACGCGACGGCGAAGCGCCCGTCCTCGGTAAAGTCCATGTGGTCGACGCCGGGACAATCGACTTTCACCGAGTCGTGCAGCGCCATGGTGTGCGGGTCGCGGAAGTCGAGCCGCTGGTCACGCTCCGCGACGACGACGGCGTACTTGCCGTCGGGAGTGAAGTAGAGGTTGTAGGGATCCTCGACGGGGACGCTCTTCCCTTCCTTACCCGAGATGGGGTCGATCGGGGTCAGGCTGTTGCCGATGTCGTTCGCGACCCACAGCGTGCGCAGGTCGTAAGCCGGGACGACGTGCTGCGGCAGGGTCGCCGTGGCGAAGGTACGCAGCACCTTGTGCGCCACCGGATCGATAATCGTCACGCTCCCCGCTCCGCCGAGCGGGACGTACACGAGCGGCTTGGCGCGGCGCGCAACGGAATCGACCATCCCGGCGCCGGCGCCGGCGTAGACGTTGTTGGGATCGAGCGGCGGCGGCATGCCGGGCAGCAGCGTGTCGCGCGGTGCGGCCGCGTGCGCCACAGCCGCCGAGTGGGCGGTGCGGCAGCCGATCGCCACAGCGATGAGGAGGAGGCCGGAGCCAGGGAGCTTCACACGCATCTGCTCGTTCAAGACTCGGGCTTAGGGTAACGAGTCACGGGGCGACGGAAGGAATGTAGCGCGCTGCGAAAGAGCCCAAGCGACGGGCTGTTTCGCAGGGTGCCGCCCGCTGCGCGGCCCGTTTAGATTCTGGCGCCCGAGCACCCCAGCCAGGGAATGCCGCGCGAACGCTTCTCGTCAGGAATCCTTCCGATGCCGATTACCGCTACCAACATCCGCCGTGGCATGACCATCATGTTCGAAGGTGAGCCGTGCCGGATCATCGAGTTCAATCATCACACACCCGGCAACCTGCGCGCGATGGTGCACGCCAAGATGCGCAAGCTGAAGACCGGCGTCACGGTCGAGCACCGGTTTCGGGCATCGGACCAGGTCGACGAAGCACGGATGGAGACGCACGAGCTGCAGTACATGTACCATGACGGGCATTCGTATCATTTCATGAACAAGCAGAACTACGAGCAGTACGAGCTCGACGAAGAGGCGCTCGGCGACCATGCGCAGTGGATGACGGACGGCATGGAGGTGATCGCCGAATACTTCGAGGGCCGGCCGATCGGCGTCGAGCTGCCGAACGAAGTCGTGTTCGAGATCGTCGAGACGTCGCCGGTGATGCGGAGCGCCACCAAGACGGCGTCGACCAAGCCCGCCAAGCTCTCCAACGGGGTGACGGTGAACGTCCCCGAGTTCATTCAGTCGGGCGAGAAGGTGCGAGTGAATCCCAACACCGGGGAGTACCTCGACCGGGCGAAATAGCCCGGCCGCCGCTCACTCCGCACGGTGCACCACCTGCGTGCTGCGTTGCGCGGTGGGCATCAACACCAGATCGAGGACGTCGATGTGCTCCGGCAGATTGACGACGTAGCTCACCACCTCCGCGACGTCGTCCGCCGTCAGCGCCTGCATTCCCTGGTAGACCGTCTTGGCCCGCGCGGCGTCGCCGTGGAAGCGCACCACCGAGAACTCGGTCTCGACGAGACCGGGATCGATGCTCGAAACGCGCACCGGCGTGCCCACGAGATCGAGGTGCATCCCCTCGGTGAGCGCCCGCACGGCGTACTTCGTCGCTCCGTACACATTGCCCTTGGGGTAGGTCTGGTGGCCGGCGAGGCTCCCCAGATTCACGACATGCCCCCGCCCCAGTCTCACCATGTGCGGCAGCACCGCGCGCGATACGTAGAGCAGCCCCTTCACATTGGTGTCGATCATGCGGTCCCAGTCGTCGGGGTCGCCCTCGTGCAGCTTGTCGAGGCCCGCCGCAAGACCGGCGTTGTTGAGGAGAATGTCGGGGACAATGCCGTGCGCCACGAGCGCCGCCACCGCGGCATCCACCTCCGCACGCTCGCGCACGTCCACGATCGCCGTGCGCACCTGGATGCCGCCACCGTGGCGCTCGTGAATCTCGCTGGCCTCCTGCTCGAGCCGGTCCGCCCGGCGCGCCCAGAGGACGACGTGCGCACCATCGGCCGCGAAGCGCCGCGCGCACGCCAGTCCGATCCCCGCGCTCGCCCCGGTGACGAGGGCCCACTTCCCCGCGATGCGGGACGTCACGGCAATGGATCTCCCACGATGCGTTTGACGAGCGACCCCGCCGCGAAGCGGTCGCCGGGATCGACGTTGTTGACGAGCGCGACCGTCGCCACCGGCACCGGGCCCGGATAGGCCCGGGCGAAGTCCTCCACCGTCATGCTGCGCGGCACTGTCACCACCTGCACATGCCAGGGCTGCACGGCGAGCACCGCCGGATCGGTGAGACGGTCGAAGCTCGTCGTGGTGCGCCAGGCGATGTCCCGCACGCCGGGATAGCGCTCCTGGCTCGTGATCGCGAGGATCTGGTAGACGCGTCCGTCGTAGGCGATGTACGTGGCCCGTCCCGCGACCGTGTCCTGTTCGGTCCTGGCGGTGAAATCGCCCGTGGTGGCGGGCAGGCCGCGGAAGTTGATGCGGGACGGTGTGCCGCTCACGCCCTGCTGTGAGAAAAACGCTGTCGCCGCCTGGTCGGGGGTCGGCTGGCTGGCGACCGACAGCTGCACGACCGCATCCTGGCCCGGACTCAGCGCCTGCACCGCGTCGCGCCCATTCTGTACCGACCATCCCGCCGGAAACGCGATCTGGAACCGCAGATCGGGGTGCACGAACACGCCGCCCCGCACGTACCCGTCCCGTGGATTGTCGCCGTAGACCATGCCGTCGACGATCCGCAGATACGCCTCGCGGTTCACGACGGTGCCGAGTGACTCACGCGGCGTCGCCGCGATCTCGCTGTTGATGGCCTGGAGACGATTGCCGGGATTGGGATGAGTGGCGAGCCACTCGGGGATGCGGCTGCCGCTCGCCGCGGTGATGCGGTCGAGCAGCGTGAACACCTGCGGCATCTGGCGGCCGTCGTAGCGCTGGCGGCGCATGTAGCGATAGCCCAGATGGTCAGCCTGACTCTCGTCTTCGCGGCTGTACTTGAGGAACAGCAGGCCGAGGCCCTGGGAGGCCGCGCCGGCGTAGCGCTGCAGCTTCGGGTCGATCACCATGCCGACTACGAGCCCGAGCTGAGCCACCTGCTGGCGGCTCATTTGCTGCACCGAATGGCGCGCCGTCACGTGGCCGATCTCGTGGCCCATGACGCCGGCCAGCTCCGCTTCACTGTTCAGATGCGCCAGGATGCCGCGGGTGACGTAGACGTGGCCGCCGGGAACGGCAAAGGCGTTGACGACCGGGTCGTCGATCACGCGAAACGTCCAGGGGAGGTTGGGCCGTTCCGAGGTGCTGGCGAGCCGCATCCCGAGCGCGCGCACGTAGCGCTGCCGCCCGCTGTCGGGGTCGAGGCCCATACTGGTGATGATCCCGGGATCAGCCTGCAGTCCCATTTGTACCTCCTGGGACTCGCTGACGAGGGCCAGCTCCTTCTTCCCGGTGGCGGGATTGACGGCGCAGGCGGCGCCGAGGACGAGCCCGGCAAGGCTCACAGGCAGGACGATCGATCGCATCGGTGGGCTCCGGTTCGGGGACAGAGCGCTGTCGCAACGCTTATGTTACGCCAACACCGGCGTCTGGAGGAGTGGTGGATCGAAAGAAGTTTCTGTTCGTGTCGCTCGACGGGCTGATCGCCGATATCGCCTGGCAGGTCGTGAAGGAAGGGCACGAGGTGCAGCTGTGCACCGACAGCCAGAGCGAAAAGGAGATCGGCAACGGCTTCGTCCCCAAGACCGACGATTGGGAGCGCGAGGTGGAGTGGGCCGACGTCATCGTGTTCGACGACGTCTTAGGCCAGGGGGCGAAAGCCCAGAAGCTGCGCGCTGCGGGGAAGCCCGTGGTGGGCGGCACGCCCTACACCGACCGCCTCGAGGACGACCGCGCCTTCGGCCAGCAGGAGCTCAAAGCCGCCGGCGTGTCGATCATCCCCCAGGAAAACTTCACCTCGTTCGACGATGCGATCGCGTTTGTCCAGGCCAATCCCAACCGCTACGTCATCAAGCCGTCGGGCGAAGCGCAGAACCTGAAGCAGCTGCTGTTCGTGGGCGAGGACGAGCACGGCGCCGACGTGATCCAGGTGCTCGAGGACTACAAGCGCGCCTGGGCGTCCCGCATCAGGGAGTTTCAGCTGCAGCGCCGTATCGTGGGTGTGGAAGTGGCGATCGGCGCGTTCTTCAACGGCAAGGACTTCGTCCTCCCTATCAACGTGAACTTCGAGCACAAGAAGCTGTTTCCCGGAGACATCGGGCCGTCGACCGGTGAAATGGGGACGGCGATGTTCTGGAGCGAGCCGAACCGCCTCTTCGCCGCGACGCTGAAAAAGATGGAAGCGAAGCTGAAAGAAGAAGGCTACGTCGGCTACATCGACGTCAACTGCATCGTGAACTCGAACGGGATCTTCCCGCTCGAGTTCACGGCGCGGTTCGGGTATCCCACGATCAGCATCCAGCAGGAGGGGATGCTCAGCCCGATCGGCGAATTCCTGCACCGGCTCGCCGAAGGGTCGATCACCCGCTTCAAGGCGCGCTCGGGCTTCCAGGTCGGCGTGCGGATCGTCGTGCCGCCGTTCCCCTACCGCGATCCCGAAACGTTCGAGACGAGCTCCAAGGATGCCGTGATCATCTTCAAGAAGCCGGTGCGTGAAGGCGTGCACATTGAGGACGTGAAGACGGTGGACAACGAGTGGCTGGTGACGGGGACATCCGGCGTGGTACTGATCGTCGTGGGACTGGGCTCGACGATGAAACAGGCACAGCGCCAGGTCTACAACCGGATCGAGAACATCATGATCCCGAACATGTTTTACCGGAAAGACATCGGGGATCGCTGGTTCGAGGATTTCGACCGGTTGCACACGTGGGGATATCTCAGAGACTAACGGCGTCGAGAAAAAACGTCGAGAAGAGACGTCGAGAAGAGACGTCGAGAA
>DATLVL010000028.1:0-15093 GCA_035577525.1 Gemmatimonadales bacterium
GGCGTGCAGGTCGAACGCTTCACGCAGCATTCCGGCTACGAGGACACCTGGACGCCGGCGGTCCGCGCCAACGCCAGCTTTCTGATCCAGTCTGGTCGATTGGTGGGACTGACCGGCCTGCACCGCGGCCTCGTGATGGACGTGACGCCGGAGTTCACGACGAAGGTGAACGGCACACCGCGCGCCACCGACTACCTGTACACGGCCAAGCCGGGCGTGGGCGGCACGTTACGCTGGGGCGTCACCGAGAACCTCAGCCTCAACGCCACCGCCAATCCCGATTTCTCGCAAGTCGAAGCGGACGTCGGCCAGGTCACGGCCAACGCCCGGTTTTCGCTCTTCTTCCCGGAGAAGAGGCCGTTCTTCCTCGACGGGCTGGAGCAATACAGCTCCCCGAACCAGCTGATCTACACCCGGACCGTGGTGCAGCCGGTGGCCGGTGCGAAGCTGACCGGCAAGATCGGCACCACTAACGTCGCCTATCTCGCGGCGGTCGACGACAAGAGCCAATCGTTCTCGGGCAACAACCCGATCTACAATCTGTTGCGCCTGCGGCGCGACCTGGGCGCGAGCTCGACGGCCGGCATCGTCTACACCGATCGCGAGGACGGCCGCGACTACAATCGGGTGGCGGGAACGGACCTGCGGGTTATCTGGGGGAAGATCTGGTTCTCCCAGGCGCAGGTGGTCGGCTCCTGGACGCGCGACCCGGGCGGCGTACGGAGCGGCGAGATCTGGGACCTGACCATGTATGATCGAACCGGTCGCGCCTACGGGAACCACGGCGAGTTCGAGGCGGTCAGTCCCGATTTCCAGGCGGCCTCGGGCTTCGTGCCGCGCACCGACTACGTGCAGGGGCGGATCTTCAATCGGTTCAGCTGGTATGGCCAACCCGGCGCGCTGGTCGAACAGGTGTCGACGTTCGTGTTCTACTCGCCGCTCTGGCACTACGACGATTTCTTCCATTTTCGCTCCACGATCGAAGGCGGCCTGCAGAACTCGTGGAATGCGAACCTGCGCGGTGGGTGGAGCATCAACGCCAGTGTCAGCGACAACGAACAGCGATTCGACCATTCGGCATTTACCGGCTATGCGACGGACTCCGCAGGCACCGCCTTCGTCGTTCCCCACGGGCTGTACAATCTGATCGGCGGCAATGCGGGTCTCGCGATGCCGAACCGGGCCCTCACCGCGGCCGTGAGCGCGGGCTACGGCGCCGTGCCGATCTTCGCCGAGGCCGCCGCAGGCCGCGAGCTCGACGCCCAGGCAACGCTTACGTGGCGCCCGACACAATCGCTGCGCGTGGATGGACTGTGGACCCATCAACGCATCACCCGGGCCCGTGACGGCAGCGAGTTCTCGACCGCCAACATTCCGAGACTGAAGCTCGAGTACCAGCTCACCCGCTCGATCTTCTTCCGGTATGTGGGACAATACTTCGCCCAACGACGCTCGGCGCTGGTCGATCCACGCACCGGTCTCGGGCTGGTGCTCGATTCGACGGCGCAGCGGCGCGTCGGATCGGCAGCCGGCAGCATCGTCAACGACTTCCGCAACGACGTGTTGTTTTCCTACCGGCCCACGCCGGGCACCGTGTTGTTCGTCGGGTACGGCGCCTCGCTCGACGAGCCCGACGCCTTCCGCTTCCAGAGCCTGCGCCGCATCGGCGACGGGTTCTTCATCAAGGGGAGCTATCTTTTCCGGATGTAACGCGTATTGTGGAAGTCAGGTCTCGCCGGAGGCTGACATTCTCGTCCTCATTGCCCTCGTTGCCCTCCCCGCCCGGGCGGTCTCACAGGATTCCTTGAGTTTTTCCGCCGTCACCGCGGGCGCCAACCACACCTGCGCCCTGGCCACCACCGAGCGGGTCTATTGCTGGGGGGACAACGCCGAAGGGGAGCTGGGTAGTGGCACACGCCTCGATTCGCCCGCTCCAGTGCCCGTGGCGGGCGACCTGCGCTTCCTCGACGTCGACGCCGGTGTGCAGTTCACTTGTGGCGTGACGACGAGCGGCGAAGCGTACTGCTGGGGTCGCAACGCCACGGGCGCGCTCGGCAATGCCGCCACGCCGCGCAGCACGAGGCCCGTTCCCGTCACCGGCGGGGTCCTGTTCCGCTCGGTCACCGCGGGCGGCGACCATGCCTGCGGTGTGGCTTCCGACGGGGTCGCCTACTGCTGGGGGGCGAACGACGCCGGCCAGCTGGGGACGCGGGATACCATGCCGAGTGCCCGCCCGGTGCCGGTGGCGGGATCGCTGCGATTCCTGATGCTCACTGCCGGGGACGCGCACACCTGTGGCATCACCGTCGACAGCTTGGCGTATTGTTGGGGGAGCAACCGGCGCGGGCAGCTGGGCATCGGCTCGCGCGGCCCGCGCCGCGGGCCGCAGCGTGTGGCCTACGCGCGGCGCTGGACGATGCTGTCGGCCGGCGCCCTCCACACCTGTGGCGTCACCGTCGACAAGCATCCGTCGGTGTACTGTTGGGGCGACAACTTCCACGAGCAGATCAACCCCCGCCGCGCGCCGCTCAACATGGGTGATCCGATCCTGTGGGCCCCGACCTTCGCTGTCGAGCCGCTGCAGCTGGTCGAGGTGAGCGCGGGACGCTGGCATACCTGCATCACGCGCCATCACGATGCGTTCGCGATCAGCTGCTGGGGCACGGACCTCGACGACCAGCTGGGGCGGAACGTGTGGGGACCGTACGTCCACGTGAGTGCGGGAGACGCGCACACCTGTGCGGTGCGGCGGGACGGCGTGATCTTCTGCTGGGGCCGCAACGCCGCCGGCCAGCTCGGCAATGGCACCTCGTACAACGAGCAACGGCCGGTGCGGATCGCGGAGCCCGTCGCGCTTCAGCCCTAGCCCCCTACTTTAGAGGCATGACCGGGCCAGTCGCGGGAGAGCTCTCCGACCAATTCAGCGCTGAATACCGCTCCAAGCAGCGGCAGTTCGTGCTCGACGGCATCGACTCCCGCTGGCGGTTGATCGCTTTCGCGGTGGTACTGCTCGCCGCCACCCGCCTGCTGCACGTCGTCACCGTCTCGTGGCTGTTCCTCATCGTCTTTTCAATCGTGTGCGTCGTCGCGAATCTCGGCATGTCCGAGCTGGTGCGTCGCACCGGATTTCAGCGCCAGTACGTGCCGCTCACGCTGGCGCTCGGCGCCGGGATGATCTCGGCCGTGATCTACGCACTCGACCGCACGGGCTTTCTGCTCTCGGCCGCGTACCTGATTTCGCCGATCCAGGCCGGGCTGCACCTTGGCCGCCGCAGCGCGTGGCTCGCCCTCGGCATCAACATCGCCGCGTTCGGCATCGCCACTGCGCTGCGCATCGGCAGCATCGGCTGGACCTGGAGCGTCTACCTCCAGATCGCGCTCGTCTTGATTTTCGTCGGCGTGGCGCTGATTCCGGTGTTGACCGGGATCACCGGCCGGCTGCGCCGCACCCGGCGCCTGCTGGCACAGGTGGAGCGCGGCGATCTCGCCGTCCGCCTCAACGACCCGGCGGCCGACGAGCTGGGGTACCTGAGCGCCAGCGTCGACCAGACGATCGCGGCCGTGGCAACGGCGGTGCGCGAGGTCCAGCGCCAGGCGCTCGAGCTCGCCCAGCTCGCGCAGCAGCTCGCCCATGCCGCGGGGGCGCTGCAGAGCTCGACGCGGCACATCGGGCGGACCACGGAGACGCTGAGCGCCGGCGCCGAGCGGCAACGACGGTCCATCGAGATCGGCCAGGGCGCGAGCGACGCCGCCGCCCGCATCACCCTGGCGCTGCGCCAGCGCTTTCAGCTCGCCGAACGCCAGGTAGGCGCCGCCGCCCAGGAGGCGCGCCGCCACGGCGAGGAAATCGCGCGGGCCCGCGAGCTGCTTGAATCGCTGGTGCGGCACATCGACCAGGCGGGACGCGCCGCGAGCACTCTCGAGCAGGGCTCGCGCGACGTCGGCAAGCTGATGGATGGGATCACGCGCATCGCGAGCCAGACGGAGCTGCTGGCGTTGAACGCGGCGATCGAAGCGGCGCGCGCGGGCACGCACGGCGCGGGCTTCCGCGTCGTCGCCGCCGAGGTGCGCAAGCTCGCCGAGCAGTCGAGCCATGCCGTCGAGGAAATCCGCGCTCGGCTGCGCCTGACCCAGGAGCAAGTCAGCAGCGTCGCGGGGGCGCTGCGGGAAGGACGGGCCGCCGCGCAGGATGCCGGAACGGTGTCGGGGGCGGCGCGGGAAGCGCTCGACGCGATCTTCACCGCACTGAACGACACCACCGAATTCGCCACCACCTTCACGGAAGAGACGGAAGATCAGGCGAAGCAGATCGACCTGGTTGTCCGGCGCATGGGGGAGCTGGCTGGAATCGCCGATGAAGCCGCCACCGGTGCAGCGGAAACGAACGCGTCGACCCGCGCCCAGCTCGCCTCCCTCACGGAGCTCGGGGATGCGGCCGACCGGCTCTCGGGCGCCGCCGCGCGGTTGACGCAGAGCACCCAGCGCTTCCGCGTCGACGGCCGGACGGACCTCAGCCCCGGTTAAGCGTCTTCACCCCAAGGCGGCACGCACGAGACGCCGGGCCGCCGCGTTGGCTTTGTCGCGAATCTCCGACACATCGGCGGTGAGCAGCCGACCGCCGCGGACGACGATCCGCCCGTCGACCAGCACGTGTCGCACGTCCGCCGCCCGGGCCGCGTAGACCAGCCGCGACGCGATGTCGGCGTCGGCGGGTTGGCCGTGCGGGCCCGACAGATCGAGCGCCACCAGGTCCGCGCGCTTGCCGACTTCGATCGAGCCGATCTCCCGCTCGAGGCCCAGCGCCCGCGCGCCGCCGAGCGTGGCGAGCTCGAGCACCGCCGTGGCGGGCATGGCATCGGGGCCGAGGCGCGGCTTCTGGACCAGCGCGGCGAGCCGCATCTCCTCGAAGCCGTCGAGCCGGTTGTTGCACGGCGCCCCGTCCGCGCCGAGCGCGACCCGGCACCCCGCGGCCAGCATCTCGGGGATCGGCGCGACCCCGCTGCCGAGCTTCAGATTGGAGCTGGGACAATGCACGACATTCGTCCCGGCACGGGCCAGCTCCCGCACGGTGTCGCGATCGACCCAGACGCAGTGGGCCAGCGCGGCCCGCGGGCCGGCGATGCCCACCGAATCGAGATAGGCGATCTCGTCGCGCCCGGTGGCGCGCTTCACCAGCTCGAGCTCGACCGGCGTCTCGGCGGCATGAGTGTGGATCATCGCCCCGGTGCGCTCGGCGGCGTCCGAGACTGCGCGCAGCAGCGGGCCGGTGCAGCTCGGGGCGAAGCGTGGCGCAAAGCAGTAGCGCAGCCGTCCACCCTCAGCGCCGTGCCAGCGCGCGCACAGGTCCATTGCCTCCTGCAGCGCCTGATCGGTCGATTCCCGTAATCCAGCGGGATTGGTCGGGGCATCCATCAGACACTTCCCCACCGTCGCCCGCAATCCGATCTCACGCAGCGCCTGGAATGCCGCGTGCGTGTGCCGCACGGTCTCCATGTCGAGGATCGCGGTGGTGCCGCCGAGCAGCAGCTCGGCCGAGCCCAGCATCGCCGACCAGTACACCGAATCGGGAGTGTGCGCCGCCTCGAGCGGCCAGATCCGCCGGGACAGCCAGTCCTCGAGCGCGAGGTCGTCGGCAAAACCCCGAAACAGCGTCTGGCAGAGGTGGATGTGGGCCTGGACGAGCCCCGGGAGGAGGATCAGTCCGGCGCAGTCGAGCTCGCCAGCGTGCGCCGCGGCGCGGCGGGCGCGGGCCGGGCGCGGCCGGATCTCCGCGATGCGCCCCTCGGATACGACGACGTCGGCGTCGAGCACCCGCCGGCCGGGATCGAGCGTGACCACACGGGCGCCGCTGAGTACCAGCGGACGCGCGGCGCGCGAACGTTTCTGGGAAACCACGGCGGTTCAATATCGTCTGGGAACACGAGAATGCCAGGCGGCATTGTACCAATGGTTGCTAGGTAATTACCCTGGGCGCTGTATGAGAGCTGTCGGAGTTGTCGGGCAGATCGAAGTACGCGTGCAGTTCGTCCATCAGGTCTTCGTCGTCGTACACGCCGGTGAGAATGCGCTCCGGTGTGCCGGGATCGATGAGCAGATAACCGTACGGGTAGTCGAGTCCCGAGAGCACGATGGCACGGTGGGTGTGATCGGCTTGCTCGACGTAGACGGTGTCGGCCTTGGTGGCGACGAGCCCGATACCGTTGTCGGAGAGCGTCGTGGCGACCTGCTCGGTATAGAAATCGAGATCGCGCGAGGCCGCTTGCGCCGAATCACGGCTCAAGGAGTCGCTGGCCCGCAGCCAGAACACGACGACCGTCGGCTTCGTGATGACGCGGGGTGTGGCGAGCAGCCGGTCGTTCGCGGAGTCCTTCGGTGCTCTCCAGAGCCGTGACACCGCCGCGGTGTCCAGCGGCGGCTGCGCTGGTCGCTTCGCGTGGGAGGCGGGTCGGCACGCGGCGAGCGCGAGGAGCGGGAGCCAACAGCGCGGTCTCACAAAGGGGGAAGATAATGAGGCGAAAACCGGTCTCTTGTGCTGTGACGGGGATCGCGCCGGTCGTGTCCACATGAGCAACGCACCGATGGCCCCCGGCGCGAACGGGGATACATTGGCGGCCATGGACGACCAACCGGCGGCTCCCCCACCGCCAAAGCCCCCGTTCGTGCGCCGGCACCACTGGATCGTACGTCTGACCCATTGGGCCACGGCGATGGTCCTGGCGGGGATGATCGCCAGCGGATTGCAGATCTATGAAGCCTACGCCCGGTTCGGTAATCGCGGCGCCCCGTCCTACCCCAATCCGTTCGAGGGATCGACCTTCCCGGCCACCATCCGTCTCGGCCGCTGGCTCGCCGGCGCGCTGAACTGGCACTTCGCCCTGATGTGGCCGCTCGTGTTTTTCGGCTTGCTCTACTTCTCATACCTCGTGGGCAGCGGCGAATGGCGCGCGCTGCTGTTTCGGCCCAGCGACGTCCCCGGGGCGATCGCGATGACGAAGTACTACCTGCGGCTGCGCAAAGACCACCCCCCGCAAGGGAAACACAACCCGCTGCAAAAGCTCGCCTACACGACGGTCGTGCTGCTCGGCGTGCTCGCCGTGTTGACGGGGTTGTCGATCTACAAGCCGCTGCAGTTCTCCTGGCTCACTGCGCTGTTCGGCGGCTTTCAGGCGGCGCGCTACTGGCACTTCTGGATCGTGTGGATCTTCGTCGGCTTCAGCATCGTACATGTGCTGCTCGTGTTCCTCGTCGATCCGGCGAGCCTGCGGGCGATGCTGACCGGGTGGTACCGGGGGAGGTTTCCCAATGCGTGAGTACGGCGTGGATCGGCGGGCGTTCCTGCGTCTCGGGCTAGCCGCCGGATCGGCGACGCTCGCCGCGGCGTGTGGGTGGGATGGCGGTAGCCTGGTCCGGCCGGGCCTGCTCTCGATCAGCCGGCTGAACGACTGGGTGGGAGAGAAGGTGCTGTTCTCACCCACGCGCCTCGCGCCGACGTACGCGGCGAGTGAGCGCAGCGCGAGCCTGCCGAGCTACTACATCTCCGATCACACACCGGTGCTGCAGGACCCTCGGGCGTGGCGGCTCACCGTCGACGGGCTCGTCACGACGCCGCTGTCGCTGACGCTCGATGACCTGATGCGGATGCCGCGTACCAGCTACACCGTGCAGCACCATTGCGTGGAGGGATGGACGGCGATCGCCACGTGGACCGGTGTCCCCGTGTCGGCCATCGTGCAACGCGCCGCCCCGCGCCAGGGCGCCCGCTACATCATGTTCAAGAGCTTTGACGCCGATTACTCGAACGGCTGGGATCTGGCGAGCGCGATGCACCCGCAGACGATTCTCGCGTATGCGATGAACGACAATCCGCTGCCGGCAGCTCACGGCGCGCCGTTGCGGTTGTACTCGCCGACGAAGCTGGGATACAAGCTGACGAAGTACCTGGTTTCGATGAGTTTCATGGACAGCAGACCGGGCGGATACTGGGAAGACCAGGGGTACCCCTGGTTTGGTGGGATATAGACGCCGAGTATCGAGGGAGACGCCAAGCCGCCGAGCCGCCGAGTGGTTCCTAGGGATTGGGGATGAGGGGGTTCTCCTCGAACCTCACGCCTCAAATCCACGCGGCGGCTCGGCGGCTAAGCGTCTACCTGGTCTCTAGGCGTCTCGGCGTCTAGCCAATCGCGGCGAGTGCCTCGTACATCTCTCCCGCAGTCCTATACCTGCTCTCTCTGTCCTTCGCCATCGCTTTGAGCACTGCCTTCGCGAGCGGCTCCGGTACATCCGGATTGATCTTCCGCGGATCCGGCGCCTCCTCTTCCAGGTGTTTCGCGATCAGCGCCCATGGCGTATCCGCCTCGAACGGCACACGGCCGGTGATCGACTCGAACAGCACCACGCCCGCCGAGTAGAGGTCGCTGCGCGGGTCGAGCTCGAGGCCGGAGAGCTGCTCGGGAGACATGTAATCGGGCGTGCCGATCGCCATCCCCTGTTCGGTGAGTCCCTTTCCCTTCGGTGGGTTGGCGAGCCGCGCGATGCCGAAGTCCATGACCTTCAGGAACCCGTTCGGCTCGACGACGATATTCTGTGGCTTGATGTCCCGGTGAATCACGCCCTGCTCGTGCGCCACTTCGAGCGCGCGGCACAGCTGTTTCCCGACCGTGAGCGACACCGGGACGGGCAAGCGGCCGCGGCTCTGAATCAATTGCTTGAGTGAGGTCCCCTCGACGTATTCCATCGTGAGGTAGTACATCCCGTTGACCTCGCCCAGGTCGTAGGTGCGCACGACGTTGCGGTGGGCGATGCGGCGCGCAAGGCGAATCTCCTGCTTGAACCGCTCGATTGCGACGGGGTCGTCGGCGACGGTGTCGGGACGCAGCGTTTTGATAGCCACGGGCTCGCCCAGCTCGCGGTCGAACGCCCGGTACACGACGCCCATCCCCCCGGCGCCGAGGATCTCTTTCACTTCGTAGCGGTTGTGGAACACCGAACCGGGCGTGAGCCGGTCGCCGCCGGAGCCGAGCGACGGGCGCTCGGCGACCTCGCGAATCGCCGTGGCGGCGGCGCCGATCTGCTGCGTCGCCGAACCGGCCGCGGCTTGCGTCATCAGCTCGACGAGCTGTGCTTTCTCCTTGAGGTCTTCCACCAGGCTGCGGAACGCCTGCGAGAGCATGCCGATCTCGTCGGCGCTCGTCACCGGAATGTCGACCGAGTAATCGCCGTCCTGCACTTTGCGCGTCGCCCGAACGAGCTGCTGGACCGGGCCGGCAATGTGGCGCGCCAGCACTCCGGCCGACGCCAGGGCGAGGATGATGCCGAGCACGACGGCGGCCAGGATGGTGCGCTGCAGCGTACGGAACGCCGCCAGCTCGGCGTCGCGGGAGCGGAACGCGACGAAGCCGCCGCGCAGGTCGCCGGTGGGTGAGCGGATCGCCCCTGCGAGCCCGATGAGATGGGCTCCGCCGACCTGCGCCGTCATCGCTTCCCCGGCGGTGTCGCGCGCCAGCGCATCGGTGTTGACGCCGGCGCTGAGCGCGGGGCCGATCTCGTCGCGCGCCAACGTGCTCGCGACGACGTAGGGATGGTTCAGGGTGTCGAGGGCGAAGAACACCACGTCGGAGCCGGCCGCCTGGTGAATCGCCTCGGCGAGCGTGTCGTTCACTTCGTACGTCGCGATCAACGCCCCCTGTGCCCCCGCATCGGCCGAGGCGCGCAGCGGCGTGCCGACCGCGAGGAACATCTTGTTGCGCACATCGTCGAGCCAGGCGCCGTTCGACGATTCCCCCGACAGCGCGTTCGCCACCAGCGGAGCCCGTGAGAGATCGACGTCGACCTGCTCGGGATAATCGGTGCGGGCGATGAGGATGCCCTGGTTGTCGGTGACGAGTACCCAGGCAGCGCCGATCAGGTCGCGCGACTCGTTCGCCTGATCGAGCGCATCGGCGCGGTCCTTGCCGTGCTTGAGCAGCCGCTCGCGGTACTGCGGCACATCGGTGGCGATGGTGCTCGCCCGCGCGAGCGTCCGCGTACGGGCGCCGAGGAAGTCTTCCACCGACGTGCGCGTCGCCGCGAGGGCCCGGCCGATCGCGGCGTCAGCGGTCCGGTTCGCCTGGAAGGAGGTGACGCCGAACGTCACGCCCAGCACCGCGGCGATCAGCAGTGCGGAGGCGACGAAGATCTTGCCGGCGAGCCCGAACCGCGAACCGCTAGTAGCGCTCGCGTCCGGCATTCGTGGGGTAGTCCTTCCCGAACTTGTTCTTGTGCGGCTGCCAGCGGAACCCGCGCGCGTTCAGAGCCACCTGGATATCTGCCACGCCGTTGGGCCCGACGACCACGTCGCGCACGAATTCCTGCGACGCCCGCTCGTGCCACACGTGAAGCTTGTAGCTCCCCGGCTCGACGCCGCTGATCGTGAACGATCCGTCCGCGCCGGCCTGCGCGAAATGGTGGGTCGCCATCACCTGGACGAGCGCCACCATGCGGGGGTGCACGTTGCAGAACACCCGCACCAGCCCGGGATAGCGGAACACCGTCGCTTTGCCCTCGCCCCGGCCGTACAGGCCGAGGTCGAAGCTGTTCGAGTCGGACACCGAAAAGACGTTGTGGTCGAACGGGTCGTGATTGGGAAACGCCACCGTCGTGCCCACCGGGACCACCAGCACGTGCGGGGAAAACGTCTTGTCGCTGATCGTGATCTCGAACCGGGCGGGCGCGAGCGAAACACCCTGCCCTTCCAGGTAGACGACGGCGTCACCGAGGTCGGTAGTAGAAGCGTTGTTTTTTTCCTGGATCGTGATGCGGCCACTCAAGTGCCCCGCCTGCGCGGCGGCGGGTGTCGGGCCGGCGAGGCTGCCCGCCAGCACCGCGCACACCGCCGCGCTCCATCTCCTCAACGGTGGACCTCGAAGTCCTGCGCGCCGGCAGGCGCGCCGTCCAGCGAGATCGTCACCTTGTACTTGCCGACCGGCCAGCCGGAGGGCTTCGAGATGTGGAACTCCGTATGGGCGGGTCCCTGCGGCGCGATCGCCTGCGTATCCGCGAACACTGTCTGGCCGGACTGGAACGTCCAGAGGGCGGCCATGGTCGCGCTGGACGAGCTGCCGACGGTCGCGACCGAGGCGTAGATCGTGTCCTTCCGTCCGAACGTGGTCAGCGGCTGCGCGACCGACTTGTCGGCGGCGACCGCCTTCCCCAGCGTTACGCCGGTGACCGAAAACGTCACGGCGGGTGGGGCTGCGGGCGGCGGCGGGGGCGGAGCCTTCTTGCATGCGACGGCCGCACCTGCGAGAGCTGCGACCATCACACTCCAGCGGCGAGCGTGAGTCACACGGCCTCCTCTTGTCAGGCGGGTGGAATGGTGAGGACCTGCCCGGGATGGATCAGGTCGGGATTCTTCATCTTGTCCGTGTTCGCCTGGTAGATCGTGCGCCACTTGTTGGCGTCACCGTAGATCTGTTTCGCGATCTTCGAGAGACTGTCCCCCGCCTTCACGGTATAGGTCTGCGTGGCGGGCGGCGGCGCGCTCGAGGAGCCGCCCCCCTGCACGTCGGAGAAATCGGGCATGGGATCGTCAGGTTTGGTCATGGATCACCTCTTGGAAGGCCCGCGCAACTGTTGCGCCCGGACGCGAGGAGCTTACTGTAGTTTATCCGATCTCGCCAGGAGTCCGCGCGCATGCGCCGCTTGTTGACGCTCTTCGTGTTGTCGCTGCTCGCACAACCCATCGTGGCGCAAGAGCCGGCTGCGCCGGCGCCCGCGTCGCACCGGACGGTCGAGTTCTCAGGACTGGTGCTCATCAACGGTTTCTTCACCAACGCGCGCGTGAACAACAGCGACGTGCCGCAGTTCGCCGAGGCCGACACCACCGGCGTGGCCGGCACCGGTGCCACGATCCGTCAGACGCGACTCGGCGTGTTCGTCACCGACCCCGAGGTGCTCGGAGGCTCGTTCACCGGCGAGCTCGACGTCGATTTCTTCGGCGGTCAGGAGCCGAGCTCGGGCGATCGCACCTTTCCGCTGCTGCGCGTGCGGCGCGCCGTGGGCAGCGTGCAATGGTCGCACGCACAGCTCTTGTTCGGCCAGGAGTCGCCGCTCGTCGCCGAGCGGTCGCCGCGCTCGCTGGCGTCGATCGGGTTCCCGGATTTCGCGGGAGCCGGCAATCTGTGGCTGTGGACGCCGCAGGCGCGCGTGACCGTCCAGACCGGCTACACCTTGCGGATCGCGCTGCAGGGAGCGGTGCTGGCACCGATCGCCGGGACACCACAGACCACCTTCGCCACGCAGCCCGACTCGGCGGAGCGCACCAAACGCCCCGCGTTCGAGGGACGGCTGCGCCTCGGCTGGGGGCCGGCCGACGACCCGAGCGAGATCGCCGTCGGCGGACATTACAGCTGGATCAAGGGATTCGACACTACGACGGGCGACACCATTCTCGTCTCCAAAGCCGTCACGGCGGACCTGCGCATCTCGGTCGGCATCGTGGAGCTGATCGGCGAGGCCTACACGGGGCAGGCGCTCGCGGGGTTGGGCGGCGGCGGCATCGGCCAGAACACCGGGGTCGGCGGCGTGCCGGTGCGCACGAAGGGTGGGTGGGGGCAGCTCAACCTGAAGGCAGTGAAACACCTTGTAGTCGGCGGCGGGTGCGGACTCGACGATCCTAATGACGCCGACGTTCCCACGACCGGCAGGCTGCGCAATTTCGTGTGCGAGGGCCATGCCGATTGGCGGCCCCCGGGCCCGCTGGTATTCGGGTTCGAGTTCCGCCGTCTCTCGACGCGCTATACGGCCGGTGACTTCACGGCCAACCACTTGAACCTGGCGGCCGGGTTCCGGTTCTAGACCGCTCGGTTACAGCTGCTTCAACAGGCTGACCTTCAGGATGGCGTGCTGGTCGCTGTGTGAGACCGGGGTCTCGAATCTGCCGTGATTGTAGATGATGTAGAGATACGACAGGGGCAGGTATTCCCACGAGAAGCGCAGGTTGTAACTGTCGGAGTGGTCGAGGGAATTGTTCTGGTAGAACCCCGTGAGCTGCAACCGCGGGTTCAACGCGAAGCGGCCCTGGATGATCCGCAGATCTACCGTGGACGTCGTGCGGGACGCGCCGACGTCGACAAAGTGATTACGGTTGAGCTCGGCGATCACGGAGATGTACGGGATCGGAGCGAATTGCAGCTTCCAGTCGCCTGACTGCAGTCTGCCGTTGTAGTATCCCCCCCATTTGTAGTCACCGAAGAGACGGATCATCCGCGACGGATCGCTCGTGAACGTGATCCAGTGTTGCGCGTAATGGTATTGCCCTGGCGCGATGGTCACGCCGAGGGGCTCGAAGGACTCGGTGAGGTTCTGGTACACCGGGGTAATGGAATACCCGAAGTACGCACCGCTCTGAAAGTTGAGCCACACGGGCCAGAAATAGAGACTGCGCTCGATGAATTTCCCGGTGGAGGCCCGCCAGTACCATTCCGGCAGAAACCCGGGCTCGAATGCCCGCAACACGTTCTTGAATGGCAAGAGCTTGCCCCGGTAGTACCAGTTCATGCCCGGCGTCGTCCCCAATACGTCGGTACGCGAGATGAAGCCCATCTGCGGCTCGTAGTTTCTCGTCGCCAGCGATTGGGTGAACCACATCTTGTAATGGGTCGTGGAATTGTAGTACTGGGCAAACGTGGCGACGCCCTGGTGACTCGTACCGGTCGTCAGCGTATGGGACAGAATCGTGTTGAGCGACTGCGCCTCGCTCAGCCGCACCAGTCCATCGAGCGTACTGGTTACGTTCGATCCGAGACCTGTGTTCTTCACGGTCACCAGTCCGCCGAGACGGCTGCGTTGCCCCACGTTCGCCGAGTATCTGGCGACGAACAGGTTGGCGGCCGGAGTGCTGCCGTTCACGTCCTGGCGCATCAGCATGGCGCCGTAGTTGCTGCCGGATGAGCGGCTCACGAAGCGAGCGCCCGCGACGATCGGAATGGGGTTCCCCGCCGAATCGAGGCCGATGGTGCGGCTGAAGAACGGCTGAATGTGCATCAAGCCTCCCGAGCCGTCCCCCGCCTGCTGAATCGCCGGGCTGAACAGAGAGGCGTTTTCCAGAAAGAACTGTCGCCGCTCGGGAAAGAAGACCGAGAATTGCGTCACGTTGTTGACCTGCAAGTCGGCATCGGCCTGCGCGAAGTCCGTGTTCGCCGTGAGGTCGAGAACATCGTTCGGGTTGATGGCCCACTTGAGATCGCCCCCGAGCTTCGCGGTCGAGTGCGCCGCAGCCGGCGTGGCTCGATCCGCCTCGGTGAGGACATACGGCTGAATGCGGATGTTCGGCTTCGGCGGCGGCGGCTCGAGCCCGGTCAAGCGGCCGGCATACTCCATCCGCGAAGCGCCGAATACGCGGGGGAAGGGAGAGAACGCCGAGATTTCGTTGGTCAGCCTGCGGTTGCGGTAGACGTTAAAGCCCCAGCTTTGCACCGAATCCGCCGTCTTCCGGTACCGCAAAGTCTGCCACGGGATCGCGATCTCGGCGTACCAGCCGGAATCCGTGCGCGTGGTGCGCACGCGCCACAGACCATCCCAGTCCACATCGAAGTAGAGGTCGTCGAACGCCAGGTAGTCGCGCTGCACGCCATAGGCGTTGGTGGCGAAGCACATGGCGTTGCGCTGATCGTTGAAGCCGTCGAAGGTGAGCGTGACGAGGTCGTGCGCCAGATAATCGAAGTCGCGCTTGAAGTCGGTCGCGCGAATCGCCTTCTTCCCGGCAGGGTCCTGCGAATAGATCCCGACGTACAGAAACTGCTGGTTGTACAGAACCCGGATCTCGGTATCGAAACTGGACGGCGCGCCCTGGTTCGGCTCGACTTGTGTGAAGTGCGGCGAAGCTTGAGTCAATTTCCATTCCGGCTCGTTCAGCACGCCGTCGATGTGCAGCTGCGTCTCGATCCGGACCGCCCGGATCGTTTTCTTCACCGAATCCGGGGGGAAGACGTCGGCATTTTGTGATGCGGCAATCGAGGGAATGGCGAGCAGCACGCAGGGCCAGACTCTGAGCATGGGCCCAAGATAGTTACAGACGGCCTCGAAGACTCTCTACGGCGAACGGCCCCGGCTGCG
>DATLVL010000029.1:0-2097 GCA_035577525.1 Gemmatimonadales bacterium
CTGAACGACAGCGTGCCCATCGCGACGATCCGCAGCGTCATCAACGCACGTCTGACGCTGGAGGCCGGCATCACCACGGTCCGCGACTGCGGCGCGGCAAGCCAGATCGTCATCGAGATCGCGAAAGCGGTCGATCGGGGAATGATCGACGGGCCCCGCGTGCGGGCGGCCGGTCGCGTCGTGACGATGACCGGCGGCCACGGCCATTTCATCGGACGCGAAGCCGACGGACCGGACGAGGTGCGCAAGGCCGTGCGGGCGGAGATCAAGGGCGGCGCGAACTTCATCAAGGTGATGGCCACCGGCGGGGTGCTCACGCCGGGCGTCGATCCAACGCAGACCACCTTCCAGCCCGAAGAGCTGAAGGTCGCGGTGGAGGAGGCGCACAAGGCCGGGCGGCCCGCCGCCTCGCACGCGATTGGAAATGGGGGCATCAAGAACGCCCTGCGCGCCGGCATCGATTCCGTCGAGCACGGCTTTTACCTGGATGACGAGGCCGTCAACCTGGCCCTGAAGAACCCGTCGTTCCTGGTGCCAACCCTCATCGCCGTCGACCAGATCGTCACCAACGGCGCGAAGGGCGGAATTCCCGACTGGGTCGTCCGCAAGGCCGAGTCCGAAAGCGGTCATCACCGAGAGAGCTTCGTGATGGCGGTGAAGTCCGGCGTGAAGATCGCCGCGGGCACCGACGCCGGCACGCCGTTCAACCCGCACGGCGACCTCGCGCTGGAGATCGCGAAGATGGTCGAGTTCGGGCTGCCGCCCATGCTCGCGCTGGTGGCGGCGACGTCAAACGCCGCCAAGCTCCTGCGGATGGAAGACCAGATCGGGAGTGTCGAGAAGGGCAAGGTGGCCGACCTCATCCTCGTGCCGGGCGACCCGCTGAAGGACATCGGGGCGATGCGGCGGCCCTCCTTTGTGATGAAGTCCGGCCGCGTCGTTCGCAACCATGTGGGGCGCGGGGTGGAGGCGGCGCAGGTGGGCTCGAGCTGAGCAAGGCCTCTCAAAGGGTCCCGACCGGCGGCCGGCTGCTGGCCGTCGAGGATCTGAATATCGCGTTCCGGACTCCGCAGGGCCGCCTGGGAGCTGTGAACGGCGTCAGCTTCACGCTGGAACAGGGCGAGACGCTGGCCATCGTCGGTGAATCGGGCTGCGGCAAGAGCGCGACGGCACTCTCGCTGACGCGCCTGCTCCCGGGTGCCGCCGCCACCGTCACCGGCAGGATCTGGTTCCAGGGTGAGGACCTCCTCGCCATGCCGGAGGATGAGCTCCGCGAGATCCGCGGCCGCCACATCGCGATGGTGTTCCAGGACCCGATGTCTTCACTGAACCCCGTGCGCACGATCGGCGTCCAGATGGAGGAGATGCTGCGCCTCCACCTGAAGATGGGGCGCCGCCAGGCACGGGAACGCTCCGTCGAGCTGCTCGCCTCGGTGGGCATACCAAGCCCGGCGCGGCAGCTCCACGTCTATCCGCACCAGCTGTCAGGGGGAATGCGCCAACGGGTGATGATCGCCATGGCGATCTTGTGCGAGCCGCAGATTCTGGTCGCGGACGAGCCGACAACCGCCCTGGACGTGAGCATCCAGGCCCAGATCCTGGAGCTGCTGAGGCGCGTCACCGAGGTGCGTCGAATGTCGCTGCTGATGGTGAGCCACGACCTCAGCGTGGTGGCCGGCCTCGCCGACAGGATCGCGGTGATGTACGCGGGGGAGATCGTCGAGAGCGGGCCGACCGACAGGGTCTTTGCGCAACCTCGACACCCGTACACGCTCGGCCTGCTCGCATGCATCCCGCGCCTGGACGCTCCGCGCACCGAGACGCTGCGCTCGATCCAGGGCGGGCTGCCCGACCCTCACACGCCCAAGGTGGGCTGCCCGTTCGCCCCCCGATGCTCCTTCGTGATGGAGCGCTGCTTGACCGATCCTCCCTCACTCGAGGACAAGGCCCCGGGTCAGGCGGCCGCATGCTGGGCGGATCTCTCGGACGTTCATCCCGAGGCCGCGACTGCCGGGCCGGTGGCCGGGCGCCGAGCCGAAACGAACGGCGATTCCCTGTATGAGGCCGGCGTCCTCTTGAATGTCGTCGACCTGAAGG
>DATLVL010000030.1:0-3798 GCA_035577525.1 Gemmatimonadales bacterium
CGCCTCGGGGTCGCACCACGCGTTGAACTCGCTGTACTTCGTCGTGTTGCCGGCGGACTTGATGTTCCCGATCATCGCGAGGTGACGCGCCACCTTTTCTCGAACCAGCTCCGCGTCGCGGCGCAGCGCGAGGGCGAGTCCCGTCACCGGACCGAGCGTCACCAGCGTCACCGGCTCGGGCTGCTCGGCGAGCAGGCGATCGAGCGGTTTGACGTAGTCGAGAATCACGCCCGCGCTCGGAACCGGGGCGTCGCCCAGTCCCGTTGCGCCATGCGTCTCCGGCGCCGTGGCGAGCGCGCGCTTCAGCGGACGCCGGGCGCTGACGGCGAGGGGCAGGCGCCGGTTGATGCGCCGCAGGATTTCGACGCAGTTGCGGTAGGCGTGCTCGACGGTGGTGTTGCCGTAGGTCGCGGCGAGGCCTCGCACCTCGAGCTCGGGCGACTGCAGGGCGAGGAGCAGGGCGATGGTGTCATCGATCCCGGGATCCGTGTCGATGATGACGGGACGCGGGGCTCGGGACTGGGGCGCTGCCTCAGGCACGGCGTAAGCCTACGGGCCGGCTAACCCCTTGGCAATAGCCGTCGTATCCAGCTCGCGCTCCACCGTCGCTGCGAGCCGCTGGAATTCCTCGGTCCCGCCGAATCCGAAATAGCGCTCGATCACCCGGCCGCTCTTGTCCAGGAGGACGGAATACGGCAGGCCGCGATAGTGATACAGCTGTTTCATCCTGCCGCCGCCGACCAGCACGGTGAACGGGGGGCGATACTGTCGCACGAAAGCGAGCATCTTGGCGCGATCGACGTCGTCCGAGATGGCGACGATATCAAAGCCGCGGCGCCGGTAACGCCGATACAGGTCGATCATGTGCGGGAATTCTTCACGGCACGGATCGCACCAGCTCGCCCAGAAGTCGACGAGTGTGACCTTTCCCGCGAAGTGGGCGAGGGTCAGTGTGTCGCCGCCGGTGTCGGGCAGGGCGAAAACGGGCGCCAACGGCTCCCGGCCGCCGCCCGGCACGCGTGACGCGAGCGAGTCGGCGTCGAATGTCGCCAGCCGGCCGCGCGCGTCCAGCGCCACCGCCGTCTCCCGGGCCCCGAGGTGGCGCGTCTCGAGGATGGTGCCGCGGGCGGTGTCGAGCACGTCGACGCGCAGTTTGGTCCCCGCGGAATCGTCGGCGCCGAGCACGTACAACCGGCCGTCGGGTCCGAGGACGAGGGCGACGTTCACGATTGCCTCGTCGATCTGGAGGTCGCGTCCCTTGGCCTGCAGATACACGGGATCCGTCTCCTTCGGGTACAACCCCCGCCGCGTGACCCAGCGCCGCATCCCGCTGCGGTCGAACTTGATGATCTCGTCGCGCACCAGGGGAGCGTAGTAGAACGCGCCGCCGTCATCGAGCACCGCCGGACCCGCGTTCGTGATGCCGGTCAGGAAGGGGGTGGGCGGCACGTGGATCGTCGCCAAACCATCGACCGGGTGTCCCAGCGTGTCGAGCAGCTGCACCAGCGGCGCAGCGGCGGGCTCCGCCGCCAGCGACGGCACGCGATAGGGCGAGCGCGTGGCGACGATGCGCCCGCCGGCGGCGTTGTACAACGCGACGGCGAACGGCGCCGGACTGGGCCACTCCCGCAATGGATGGCCGGCGGTGTCGAGCACGACGCCGTCGCCCGCCTCTTCGCTGACGAGCAGGTCGTCGCCCAGCCGTGTCACGCTCATCGGCAGCGCGATCGCCGGGCCGGCCAGCGTCCGCACCGGCCGCACCGCGCGATCGAATGCCACGAGGCGGCTGTGGTCGGGATCGGGAGCCCACGCCCGGTCGCCGACACGGGCCGCGGGAGAGTGGTTGAAGAACAGGAGGGTAAAGCCGCTGGGCGCCCCGCCGTCGGACCGGCAGGCCGACGCCGCAACCACGATCAGGAGCGCGGCGCCCAGCGCGTGACGCACGAGGTCAGCTCGCGGCTTCGACCGTGGCGATCTCAATCGTGTGAAGACCGCTCGCCATGCGGTGGGTGCCGGTCACCTTCACCTTGCCTTCGACGAACGCCAGCAAGCGCGAGTTCTGCGGGTCGCCGGGCTTGGAGCTCACCGGCATGTAGATCGTGCCGTCGTTGGTGAGAATCGCCAGCGACACCCCTTTGTTCGCGCAGGCGGTCGCGCAGTTCTTGTGCTGCGCGCCGGAGAGCTGATGCGTCGAGTAACAGTTGACGTCGATGACCTGACCCGTGAGGGTGACCTGGTCACCGGCGCCGGCGGCAGCAGCCTGCGCCCGGAGCGGCAGGGCGAAGAGCGCCAGCGCGGCAGTCGAGGCCAGCATGCGCTTCAACATGGTTCGTCCTCCTCATGACGTGATGAGCGTCCCGGAGCGGGACACTCCGTTGTACGTACGCCGCCGCCGCGGGTTCCGGATGTCTGTATATTCTTGCGGCCCATGGCGTCTACTCCGGTCTATCGCGAGCTCATCGACACCTTCGGCGACGCCTGGCAGGTCGCCGATATCGAGCGTCTGGTTTCGGTCTTCACCACCGATGCCGTTTTCGTCGAGACCCCTTTCAGCCGCAAGGATGTCGGCATCGGGGCTATCCGCGCCTACTGGCAGGACCTCCCCACCACGCAGGCCGAGGTGTCGTTTCGCTCCGGTGAAATCTTCGAGGTGGGACCCTGGTTCGCCACCGAGTTTCGCTGCACGTTCCGGCGGCGCAGCAGCGGAGAGTGGGTCGACGCCCGAGGGGCGATCTTCTGTGAGACGAAAAACGGCAAGATCACCGAAATGCGGATGTACTGGCACAGATACGCCGGTGGCAGAGAGGAACCGAAACCCTAGGCTAGCGGGCTGCTTTGTGTGCGAACTCCACTGCCCATTCTATCAACTCCGCATTGCGTGCCCCTGACCGCATCGCCGCCGTCACCGCGTCATCTTCGGAGAACTGCTGATCGAGCATGAGATAGGGGATCAGCGTAGCACCGACCCGGTTTCCGCTGGCGCAGTGGTACAACATCTTCCGTTTGCCCACATTGGCTGCCAACACTTCCCGGATACGTCGCAGCGTCTCGTCTTCGCCACGCGTGTGGCCCACCGGGATCACGATGTACTCCATCCCCGCCCGCCTGACTTCGTCCCCCTCGGACAGGGGGCGGGGCTCCATCGGGTCGCGGCAATCGAGGATCACCTCGCAACCCGCCTGCTTCAGGGCCGCGAGTTGTTGCGTGGTCGGTTGGCCACCCGTCACGAGCCCTGCAACGGGCTCGCTTGCGTTGGCGATGCCGGTAACGGCGTCGAGCAAGGCACTCACGACGCAAATAGTAACTCCTCTTCCTTATTGTTGGCCTCGAAAAGGAACACACTGTCCACCAGGTGAGACGCACCGGTCCCCCCGGCGCGCTCAGGCCTCCCGGCGCGATTCTTGAGACACTGAGGTGTGACTAACCCCGCGTTTCAGATGTAGTTTGGACTTGGGAGGCTGCATGATCTCCGCGCTGTTTGGTATCCTGGTCGCATCGACCGGATCGGCCGTTTCACCGGCCGTCGCGCTGCGCACGACGGCGCAGGCGGATGACCCACCGGTTCGCATCTCGCTCAATTCCGGCGGCTACTACTACCAGGGCGATCGCGCCAAGGTGCGCGTGCGGGTGGCCGACGACGGCTACCTGCTGGTGCTGCGCGCGGACGCCGATGGCCGGGTGCGTGTGCTGTTTCCACTCGACCCGGGCGACGACGACTTCGTGCGCGGCGGTCATGAATTCGAGCTGCGCGGGCGCGGCGATCGTGAGTCCTTCTTCGTCGACGACGTCCGAGGTACA
>DATLVL010000031.1:0-5524 GCA_035577525.1 Gemmatimonadales bacterium
CTCGGCGTAATCGGGCCGCATCACGATCTCGCCGTCGACGATGATCTCGCGGTCCCAGGGAAGAATGATGAAGCTGTCGGTCTCGAGGGCGTGAAAGTCGGGCGCATACGGCCCCGTCCGGAAGCTCACCGCCGTCTTGACCGCCGCCGGCTTCAGGTCGCGGACGGCGGCGAGGGCGAGCTTCATCGTGTCACCGGTGTCGCACGTCTCGTCGACGACCAGGACGCGGCGGCCGGTGACGAGCTTGGGCGGGCCGGCGATCACCACCGGGCGCGCACCGCTTTGGGAGCGGCTGATCGCCATCGATGCGAAATCGCGTTGCAGAATGCTCGCGATCACCGCGCCGGGAATCACGCCCGCCTTCGCGATGCCGAGCACGAGATCAGGATCGTAGGCGTGGTAGACCTTGAGGGCGAGGGCACGGCATAGCTCGCCGAAGAACGTCCAGTCGACCTGCAGCACGCCGGTGGGCGACAGCCTACCGGTGCGGGCACGACGCGGCGAGTACGGCGGCACGGGCGCCATCGCAGGTCAAGCTACATTGCCTTCCGGAAGGGCCGCAAGCTATTTTCGCATCATGAGTTTCTGGCGCCGACTGTTCGGCTCGTCGGAGGATCTCCACCCCCAGCGACTCGACTATCTCAACGAGGCGCTCGCCCTCGAGCGGCAGGGTGATTACGAAGCGGCGCTTACGTCCTACCGCCTGGCGCTGCGCGATCACCCCAACGACGCCCGCATCCTGCAGAACATGGCCATTGCGTTCACCAAAACGGCGCGCGTCGACGAAGCGATCCGCCACTACCGGCAGGCGCTCGAGCTCGACGACACGCTCGCGGGGGCGCACTACGGCCTCGCCTTCCTGCTGCAGAAGCGCGGCGACATCGATGGCGCGCTGCAGCACCTGCGGGCGTTCCTCGCGCAGCCCCCCAAAGGCCCGGACGCGCACAAGTGGATCGAGCACGCCACCCGCGCGTTGCGCGAGCTGGGATCGGCACCCCCGGCGAGCGCACCCCCGCCCCCACGCCTTTCGGCGGAGGCGCCCTGAGGGGAGCCCGCTGGGCGGCACTCGCCGCCTCGGCCGTCATCGCAGGCGCAGCGTGTAAAGCCCTCTCGCCCGATTTCGATGCCGTCATCGCCATCGATGTCGCGCTGCCCGACAGCGTCATCGATATCGGCGACACCACCCACCCCAGAGGGGCGGCCATCAATGGGCGCGGCGACTCAACCCCGGCCACGCTCGTGTGGACGGCCCTCGACACGACGATCCGGGTGGTCGACTCACTCAGCGGAACCGCCGTGGGCGTCTCACCGGGCCCGGGCCGGCTCGTCGCCCGCATCGGGGCGTTGAGCTCGAACCCGGCGGTGGTCAATGTCCTGGGGACGCTCGACTCGATCGTCGCTGTGGGAATAACCGCGGATACGGTGACCGTTTCCAAGCCCGATTCACTTTCTGGCCCGCTCACGATCGAGGCGTTCAGCGGGGGGACTGCGACCGCCTTCCGGCGCATTGCCCTGAGCGTCGACTTCCCCCCCGGTGGGACGGGGATCACATTGGTCCCGGGAGACACGATCGTCACCGGTCCACAAGGCACCGCTTCGTTCCAGGTACGGCTGACCGGCGTACGGCCGGACTCGGCCGCCATCACGGCCAGTGCGACGTATCACGGTGCGGCGGTCCCGGGTTCCCCACATTTCGTGGTGGTGTTCCAGCCATGAGCAACGGCACGCTGACCGACCTGTTTTTCGAGGCCGTCGATCGCTACGCCGACAAGCGGGCCGCCGCGCTGCGCGCCAAGATCGCGGGGGAATGGCGCGCGATCACGCATCGCGACCTTGCCCGCCGGGTAGTGGCGGTCGCCGTAGGCCTGAAAGAGCTGGGGATCCGGCCCGGCGATCGGGTGTCGATCCTCTCCGAGACCCGTCCCGAATGGGCCATCGCCGACTACGCCTGCCTCTGCGCCCAGGCCGCCGATGTGCCGATCTACCCCACGCTCACTGCCAAGCAAACCGAGTACATCCTCAAGGATTCTGGCGCCGCCCTGGTCTTTTGCTCGACCGCGGAGCAGGTGGCCAAGGTGGCTGAGATCCGGGCCGCCCTGCCCGCGCTGCGCCATGTGATCGTGTTCGACGCCGCGGCAAAGCGCGACGGCGCCGTGACGCTCGAGGAGCTGGAGGCGAAGGGCCAGGCCGCGCTCGGGAAGTATCCGCGGCTCAGGGAAGAAGCCATCGCCGTGTCGCCCGATGCGCTGGCGACGCTGATCTACACGTCGGGGACGACCGGGGACCCCAAAGGGGTGATCCTTTCCCACAGGAACATCTGGTCCAACGTGCAGGGCGGACTGCAGGCGATTTCGCTCCGGCCCACCGACGAGTGTCTGGCGATGCTGCCGTTGTCGCACGTGTACGAGCGGATGGTGGACTACACGCTGCTCGCGGCGGGCGTGATCATCAACTACGCCGAGTCGTTCGACAAAGTCGCGGCGAACCTGCAGGAGGTGCGCCCGACGATCGTGCTGAGCGTACCGCGGCTGTACGAGAAAGTGTACGCGCGCGTGCTCGAGAACGCGATGTCGGGGAGCGCGATCAAACGCAGCATTTTCTTCTGGGCCCGGAGAACCGGTGATGCGTGGGCGACGCGCACGCTCGCCGGGCAGCCAATCCCCACGGGTCTCGCCATCAAGCGGGCGATCGCCGACCGGCTCGTATTCGCGAAGCTGCGCGCCCGCACCGGCGGGCGCATCCGCTTTTTCATCTCCGGCAGCGCACCGCTCTCCGCCGAGATCGCGAAATTCTTTTTCAGTGCCGGGCTGCCCGTGCTCGAGGGCTATGGCCTCACCGAGACGTCACCGGTGCTCACGCTGAATCCCTTGGACCGGCCCAGGATCGGCACGGTGGGGATCACCTTCCCGGACGTGCAGCTGAAGATCGCCGCGGACGGCGAGATCCTCGCCAAGGGGCCGAACGTGATGAAAGGCTATTACAACAAGCCCGAAGCCACCGCGGAGGCGATCGATGCCGAGGGGTGGTTCCACACCGGCGACATCGGCGAGATCGACAGTGACGGCTACCTCAAGATCACCGACCGCAAGAAAGACCTGATAAAGACGGCGGGCGGGAAGTTCATCGCTCCGCAGCCGATCGAGAACCAGGTGAAGCTCAACAAGTTCGTCGCCAATGCCGTGCTGCTCGGCGACACGCGCAAGTTCGCGATCCTGCTCGTCGTGCCGAACTTCGAGGCGCTGGAGGCATGGGCCAAGGTCCAGGGGCTCGGCGACCTGTCGCGGCGCGAGCTGATCGGCCATCAGCTGGTGCAGGAGAAAATCAACACCGAAGTGCAGGGCATGTTGACCGACGTCGCTCGATTCGAGCGGCCCAAGCGCATCATCCTGCTCGAGAAAGACTTCACCATCGAATCCGGCGAGCTGACGCCGACGCTCAAGGTGAAGCGGCGCGTAGTGGAAAAGAACTACGCTGCGGCGATCGACGCGGCGTACGCCGAGGCGGAGAGGGAATCGGGCGGCGTACCGGTGCACGAGTAGGTCGTTACTTCTTCTCCCCGACCCAGAGCCCCTGCCCGACTACCAACTGTCTTACGCTCTCCGGCAACGTCGGCTGCTCAGATTCGACAACAAGACGGCGCCCGTGGAGTAGGACCCGGGCCGCCTCGCCCACCCAGGCGGTGCGCGCCAGCTCCGCTCCGACCACCGCACCTCGGGCCATGGCGCCGCGCAGCGGGATCACCAGATCGGTCTGCAGCAGGCTCATGACCGGCAGCTCCTCGATGTCTGCGGGGGCGTTGATCCCGATGAAATGGAGACCGCCCATGAGACTCGCGAGGCTGTCGGCGTGCCGCGCCGCCGAGCCGATGAGCACGACGAAACCGCCGGGACCGCCGAGGTCGAGCAACGCCTGCAGTGACTGAGCGTCGACCGGAGTGGTGGGTTGCATCGGCGTGCGCCGTACGGCGCGCAGCTGGCGCTCGCCGGTGATCACTTCGGTGAAATCGACGATACCGTCGATGATCTCGAATTCGCGGTGACAGACCGGGCAGCCCACGACGCCAAGGTTCACCATGCGCCCGTTCATCTCGCTCGTCGAGAGGACGAGGAACTCCTCACGATGATCCTCGGGGCAGCGCAACATCTCGGTGAGCTCGATATGCATGAACGGCGCTTTCAGCTGTCAGCTATGAGCCATCAGCGATCAGCGATCAGCTAGACGGTCTAGGGCCGGAATTCCACCCACGTCAACTTACCGGCTTTGACTTCGATCCGCCGGTAGACCTTCTTGCCGTCGATCTCGAGGCCCAGCGTGTAGGTGCCGGGCGGGACGTCGCCGATGGCGAAATGCTCCTGGTAGACGGGATCGCTGTGATTGCGCGGGCCGTACGTTTCGATGAATGAGAACGGCGTCTCCTGCGGCTCGGGCTTTACCAGGCCGTAGATGTGGGCCTGCGGCACCGGTTGGCCCTTCCCGTCCCAGACCTGTCCCGCCACGACGCCGCTGCCGGGGAGGGGCTCGATCCACAGCTCCGGATTGCGGTTGAACGGCGGGTAGCGCACGTCGGCGGCGACGATCTTGCTCGTGTCGGTGGTCGGCGCGACGTGCACCTCGAGATGGAGATGGTCGTTCGTGGCGCGGCCGGTATTGCCGACGAGCGCGATGACGTCGCCCGTCTTCACTTTCTGGCCGACCGTCACGAGCAACTTTGAGTTGTGATAGTAGACCGAGAACAGGTACTGCCCATCGAGCTGTTTGTTGTGACGGATCGCAATCGTGTTCGACCCTGCCTCGGCAAGTCCCGAGTAAACGACGACGCCGTCGCCGATCGCGTGGACTTGAGTACCGTCGGGGTTGTTGAACTCGACCCCTTGGTGAGGTTGAAAATTGCCGCCCATCGTCGAGCCGAAGCGGTACGTCTGGTCGATGTAGGGCTGGTCGGTGAGGTCGATCGGGCGGCGAAACCAGGTGTGCCGCAGGCCGCGAGTCCCAACCGTTTGCCCTGCGACTGGTGAGAGGTCCGTAAAGGGCGGGGGCAGCTTGTTGAACGTACTCGCTGTGTCGATTCGCTTCCACCCGAAGAATTCTCTGCCGAAGCGAAACAGGCCTTGCTCCGTCGCCAGCCAGAAGCGCCGCTCGGAATCGATGAGGAGCGACCGGGCGCGGTTCACGCATCCCTTTCCCTGACATGGCGGCGGTGCGAAGCCCTCGTGCCACGTACGCCCACCGTCAGGCGAATGCGCGATCCCACGCAGATCGCTGATCCACATGTAGTTGTCGGGGTCGTCGGCAGCACCCAGCGCGATCGCCAGCACGTACTGGTTCTGGATCACACCCATGACGGAGTCGGTCGTCGTAGCGGCGCCGGCGAGGTCCGTGATCACACGCCACGTCTTGCCGTCGTCCCAGGTGACTTTGATCCCGTCCGCCGTCGCGACGTACACGGTGTCGCCGCGGGTGACGATCCCGTTGGGCGCGACGTATTGCCATTCGGGACCGAGCTGGCGCAGCTCCCAGTTTTTCC
>DATLVL010000032.1:0-18419 GCA_035577525.1 Gemmatimonadales bacterium
AACGGCACCGCTATAGTCGGCGAACAGGGAATCGATGGGATCGACGTAGAGCGTCACGGGCGGCACTGACGGAAGAGGTGGAGGTGGAGGCGCGTGACTGCTCGCGCAGGCCGAACCGAGAGCAACGAGGAATGCCGGGACGGGAGCGCGACTCATCAGCTGCCGGTAGAAAAGCGGACGGCGCCGATCTCGACCAGCCCGTCGAGCGTCGCCTCGAGCTCTCCCGGCTTCAGTCCCGCGTCGCGCGCCAGGTCGTCGAGCGAGCGTCGCCCGTCCGCCAGCTCGAGCACTGTCGCGATCGTCGTCGTGGTGCGCGCGACCGAAACGCGGCCGTGCGCCGAGCGCGCGATGAGCAGCGTGGTCGCCTGCGCCGGGGCGTCGGGAGCCACAGTCCAGTCCCGCAGCAGGAGCGGCAGGACCGCCGGCAGATCGTGCCGCAGTTCGAGCAGCATCGTTCCCTCCACGCGCAGCGGCAGTGACGGGCGAGACGGTGCGTCGGCGGCAGCAGACCCGTCGCGCCACACGCGCGCACCCGATTCGACCACCATCATCGCCCGCTGATACTGCACCAGATCGTCATGATAGCGAATCGCCGCCACCCTCCCGGTCGCGAGGTGCGCCGTCACCAGGTCCGCGACCGCTACCGCGGAGTCCCGGCTTCCCAGGACCAGTGAATTCAGCAGCCGTTCGAATCCCGGGCTCGTGAGCACGGCCTCCGGCGCTCGACCCGTCAGCCGCGCCAGCGCTCGCGAGTACCGGAAAAAGTGAACCAGGCGCTCGTAGTAATAGTGCCGGGCCAGGAATTTGGCGAAGCGGTCGAGCCGGTCCTCGCTGGCCAGCTCGCGCTGGCGCCACTCCGGCGATGCGCGAAACGGCGCGTCGGCGAGGGCCCGGATCAGCGCGTCCTGGACAGCGCGGTCGCTCAGTGCCGCTTCCCGGCAGGAGCCATGATGCGTGATGGATCGATACGCCACACCTCTCCGTGCTCGTGATCGGAGACCCACAGCGATCCGAATCCGAAGCGAATGGCGTCTGCTCCCGATCCGCCGACGAACTGATGCGTCACGACGTGCGTCGCCGGATCGATGCGCGTGACCGGTGTCCCGTCGACGCTCACCCACACGGCACCCGCGCCGGTCGCGATGTCGCCCCACGGCGTGGGGACGCCGGCGGGTACTGATGCCGTGAACTCGTTTGTCGTGACGTCGATCGCGGAAACCGATCCGGTTCTCTGATGCAGCACCCACACTCCTCCCGCACCCACAGCCAGGAACTTGGGGCGGGGCGTGACGGGCACGTTCGCAACGACAGCATTCTTCGTCGGATCGATGCGCTCGAGTGCTGCGCCATGCGTACTCGACACCCAGAGTGCGGTGGAATCTCCCGCGACCACGTAAGAGCCCGCGCCTACGCCGACACGCGCCTGGACTCGTCCCGAAACCGGATCGATGCGCTCGAGGAGGGCCCCCTTGGCCGTACTGTCGGTAACGAAGAGCCACAGGCTGCCGTCGACGGCCGCAAAGGCTCCCTCGTCGTCGACGTTGAAATCGACGGTGAGGGTCCGGACGACGGTGTTCTTTGCGGGATCGATCTCCGCCACGACGTGGTGCTCGCAATCCGCGACCCAGAGCGCGCTGGCCGTGACCGCTATCCCGAGGCAGGCGTGCCCGCTGAGGGGGATCGACGCCACTACCTGGTTGGTGTTGGGATCGATCCGGACGAGCGACGGCGGCCGGTAATCGACCACCCACACCGATCCAAATCCCATGGCGAGCCAGTCCGGCCGCGCGGGGACGGGGATGCGGGCGACAATCGGCAGCGAGTCGAGCGGCAGGCGGACGATCTGCGCCGCCGCCGTCCGGGCCACGAAGCAGAGCAAGGCAAGGGTGCGAAGCATCAATTCCCCAGCGCGCTGCGTATTCGAGCAACGCTCGCGAACAACACATCGCTCGTCAACGTCGGCGAGAAGGCGTCGAACGTCACGGCCCGGACGCCGGGGCAGCGGTCCACCGCGTGCGCCATGAAGTCCAGCATCTCTTGCGACGGTGCGGTGGGAGCGATCCACGGCCCCTCGAGGTCGCGATCCTGTTCCACTCCGGCGACGTGCACCTCGACGACGCGCTCCAGAGGAAAGTCGCTCAAAAAGGTTTTGGGGTCGATGGCGTGATAGTGCGCTTCGAGCCAGATGTGCGGAAGATCGAGGAGAAACCCCACCTCGGTCCGCTCGAAGAAGCGCCGCAGCCACTGGGCCTCGGGGATGCGGCTCGCTGTCACGTCGAAGAAGCCGGGGATGTTCTCCATCACGAGTGGCTGATCCAATCGTGCTTTGAGCGCGTTGGCATTGGCGACGAAGCGGTCGAGAAACTCTTCCGTGTAGAGCGGTGGGAAGACGTAGTTGAGGTTGTAGGTCCCGTCCTCGGTATGCAGGCACTGGAAGTGCTCGGCGACCCACGGCGTGCGGTACAACGCTGCGAGGGAGCGGGCGCGCTGGATCGCCGGCTCATCGAGCGGCTCGGAGAGCTGCCCGAGATAATCGTGCAGCAACAGGGTGTAGCGGTCCTTGATCGCGGCCCACCAGGGGTCGTCGCCGCGCGGCGGATCGGCCATCGCCAGGTGGTCGATGCCGGTTCCCTGGACGAGCTCCCGGCCGAGGTGCGGGTTGTAAAACGCTCCGACCATCACGTCGCGCATGGGGCGTTCTCCCTCACCGCGCCGGCAGGCTCGTCACGAACGGGTCGAACCACTCGCGCCACGCGGCGGCCACCGTGTGCGTGCCGTGCCCGCGCGTCTTTGGCCCGATCGGAACGAGGACGTAGCGGCCGTTGTTGACGCGCGGCATCAACCGTTCCATGAGCCCCAGCTCGGGCGGGTTGATCACATCGTCGGCGGAATTGATCGCCAGCACCGGCGCGGTGATGCGCTCGAGATCGGGACTCGGATCGTAATCCCGCGAGGCATCGAACTGATACAACATGTCGTTGGCGTCGGTGGTGGCGGCCCGCTGGGCGAGCCAACTTTCGATACTGGAATCGGCCGCGTCCCGCGTCGGCGCGCTCCGCTGCAGCTGCATCGGGCTCGAACCCATCAGGAACAGAACCTGCAGCGCCGCCTTGAGCCCTGGCGGCTGCTCCGTGTAGTCGCCGCCCTTCCAGGCGGGGTCGTTGTGAATGTCATCGATGATCATGCGCCGCATCATGCGGTTGCGGCCCGCGATCTGCGTCGGCGCGCAGGCGAGCGAAACGACACCGTCCATGAAATCGGGGTAGCGCTCGGCCCAGATCCAGGTGTGCATGCACCCCATCGACGTCCCCATGACGAGACGGAGGTGATTGACGTGCAGCACCTCCGTGACGAGCCGGTACTCCGCGGTGACCATGTCCGCATACCCGTAATGCGGGAAGCGACCGCGCAACCCGTCACTCGGCTTGCCGGAGCGACCGTGGCCCACGTCGTCGGGCAGAATGATGTACTGCGTGCTCGTGTCGAGCGGCGCGCCGTGCGCGTACAGCTCGATGAATGCCGGGTTGTGAAACTGTCCACCCGAGCCGCCGGTGCCGTGGAGAATGAGCACGGCGTTGCGCACCTTGCCGGCCGCGTCCTTGCGGGGGTGGCCCATCGTGTGGTAGAACAGCCGCACCTCCGACAGCGTGTCGCCCGAGGTGAAGCGAAACCCCCGCAGCACCACCGTGGCGGAGTCGAACGGGGCGGCGACCTGGGGTGTCTGCAGCAACGCGGCCAGCGTCGCGCCAAGGATCGCAGGAGTCATTGGGCCAGTCCCGAAGCAAGAAGTTGATCGGCGAACACCTTCACCTGTGCCGCAACCATCGGCTGCTCCCCGCGGTCGGTCCACGCCGCGGCGATCGCTTCCGGCGTCGCCCGGCCATCGAGGTGTTCCACGATGAAGCGCTCGCGCGGGCCCCAGCTGCGGGCTTCCGTGGCAGCCGCACTCGTCGCCGCCGGCAACCGGAAGGCGCTCCGCATGGCGGCGTCGATGTCGGCGGCGGTGGCGTCGTCGAGCGGGGCGTCCAGCGCCGTGAGATTGTCGGCGACATGCGCCGCCCGCCGCGCGCCCGCGAGGACGATCGTTACGCCAGCGCGGGAGAGCAGCCAGCGCAGCGCCAGGGCGGGGAGGGAGAGTCGCAAGCCGGCGGCCAATTCCGTCAACTTTGCGATCACCACGGAACGGCGCGCGAACTCGGCGCCGCGAAACCAGTACAGTTTCGTCCGGTGGTCTTCATCGGAGAAGCGCTGCAGCTCGGAGAATCCTCCGCCCAGGAGTCCCGAGGCGAGCGGACGGTACGCGAGGAAGGCGAGGCCGTGGTCACGACACAGCGGCAGCACGCGTTCCTCCACGTCACGATCGAAAAGGTTGTACGGGCCCTGATATGCCGCGATCGGCGCGACGCGCAGCGCGCGACTCAATTCGACGTGGCTCGCGTTGCACACGCCGATGGCGCGTGCTGTGCCCGCCTGCTGCAGCCGGTGCAGCGTCTCGAGCCGCGCTTCCCACCCCTCGGCGATTTCGTGGAGCTGCACGAGATCGACGTAGTCGGTGCCGAGCCGCTGCAGCGACTGCTCGAGCGAGCGACGCGGATCGTCCCGCGGTCCGACCTTGGTGGCGATGCGGATCTTGGCACGATGCGGGCCGAGCGCGAGGCCCAGCAGGCGCTCGGATTCCCCGTCGCCGTAGGTGGGAGCGGTATCGAACCACACGATGCCGCGCTCGCGCGCCTGTGCGATCGCGTCCAGACGCTCGGGTTCCTCCGCCGGTGCTCCCCATCCGGCGCCACCGATTCCCCAGGCCCCAAAGCCGACCACGGGGGAGCCCGGAAAAAGAAGGGGCCCGGAAAGCTCCCGGGCCCCCGTGTGCATCAGCCGTTCCCTCAGGTGTGGCAGGTGGGAACGAGCTCAGTCGTCTCGACGATCTCGGGACGATGACAGCTGGGCACGAGTTCATGAGTTTCGACGATCTGCATCCGGTCCTCCAGGTGAGGATGAATGTGAGACTACCCGGTTCGACCACCATACGAGTTGCCGGAACAATCGTCAACCCGTAAGTCTTACGTCTTGCATGATCCCCATCCATGCCCTTCTCACGGAGAATGCTTTAGCGGAGGATTTTGTTTCCTCCTTCGTCGCGCGCCGGCTCGATGAGAAGTTCTTCTATTGGTTCCCCCTGTCGGTACGCGCGTGGCTCGCGCTTTGTTCCGACGGCGCATACCGCAATTTCGTGCGGTCGCGCTCGCTGATCGCCCGGTCTACCAACGACTTGGCCGATGTGCTGCAGAGCGGATCACTGGAAGTCGTGAGTCTCGGCTCGGGCCAGGGCGACAAGGACCTGCTGTTGCTCCAGGCGCTGGCCGCGCTCGGGCGCCGGCTCCGCTACGTTCCCGTCGACGCGAGCCAGGCGCTGCTCGAGATGGCCGTCGGCGGCGCGCTCGGGGCGGGGATCTGGTCGCAGGGGATCAAGGCGGACTTTACGGTACCTGAGCATCTGGCCGCCCTCGCCCCGGCGGCCGACGCGCCGCCCCGTCTTGTGATGCTGCTGGGGAACACGCTCGGGGCGTTCGATCCGATCGCCGCAGCGCGCGCGCTGCGGGAATTCTTGCGGCCCGAGGACACGCTGCTCGTCGACGGGGAGATCTACGCCGGCGGGCAAACCGTCGCCGGGTACGACAATCCGCTCAACCGCCGCTTCGCCTGGGCACCGCTCAACGCGGTCGGGATCGGGGAATCAGATGGCGCGATCGTCTTCGAGGACGTGATCGACGACCGCCTCCGAGGGCTGCACCCGCTGCGCAAGCACTTTCAGGCATCGCGCGACGTGGCGGCGCGCCTCGGCGGCGAATCGCTCGACATCCGCTCGGGGGAGCGCCTCGCCATGAACCACTCCTACAAGTACGACGCCGCGACGTTTCTCCGCATCCTGGACGACGCCGGCCTCACCGTGCGCTGGCGCGGAACGAGCGACGACGAGCGGTTCCAGATGGTGCTCGCGGGGCCGCGGTGACCGCGCCGGTCGTGGAGCTGCGCGGGGTGAGCTGCCAGCTTGGCACCGCGCCCGCCCGTCCTATCGTGCGCGACGTGTCGTTCACCGTCGCGCCGGGAGAGACGCTCGTACTTCTGGGGCGCAGCGGCTCGGGGAAAACCACCACGTTGAAACTGATCAATCGCCTGATCGACCCGAGCGCGGGAGAGGTCATTGTCGCCGGGCGGGCCACCGGTGCCGTTCCTCCGTTTCGGCTGCGCCGCGGCATCGGCTACGTCATTCAGGAGGTCGGGCTGCTGCCGCACCTCACCGTCGCCGAGAACGTGGGACTCGTGCCGCGCCTCGAGGGATGGGAGCCGCAGCGGATCGGCGCTCGGGTGACGGAGCTGTTGACGCTCGTGGGACTCGCGCCCGAGCGATTCGCCGCGCGCCGGCCCCACGAGCTGTCGGGAGGCCAGCGCCAGCGCGTGGGTGTCGCCCGCGCGCTCGCCGTCGACCCGCCGCTGCTCTTGCTGGACGAGCCGTTCGGGGCGCTCGATCCGATCACACGCGCCGAGCTGCAGCGCGAGTTCAAGGGACTCATCGCCCGACTCGGCAAGGCGATGGTGTTCGTCACGCACGACGTGCGGGAGGGGTTGCTGCTGGGAACGCGCATCGGCCTGATGCAGGACGGTCGGCTCGTGTTCCTGGGAACGCCGGACGAGTTTCGCCGCTCCGCCGAGCCGGAAGTGCGCGCTTTCCTCGAGGCGGCGGCGTGAACCTGGTCCGGTTCTACCTCGACAACACGCGCGAGGTCGTGGGGCTCGTGGGCCAGCACCTGCTGCTCGTGTTGGTGTCGACGGTGATCGCGGTGGCCATCGGCGTCCCGGTCGGCATCCTCCTGACCCGGCGGCCGGCGTGGCGCGGACCAGTGCTCGGCCTCGCCAACGTGTTTCAGACGATTCCCAGTCTCGCGTTGTTCGGGTTTCTCATTCCCCTTCCGTTCCTGGGCGGCATCGGCGCGCGCACGGCGATCGTTGCGCTTGTTCTCTATGCGCTGCTCCCGATCGTGCGCAACACCTACGTGGGGATCTCGGGAATCGATCCGGCCGTGCGCGAAGCCGCCCGCGGGATGGGGATGACCGATGGCGAGCTGCTGCGCATCGTCGAGATCCCGCTCTCGGCGGGGGTGATCCTCGCCGGAATCCGCGTCGCGACAGTGGTCGGCGTCGGGACGGCGACGATCGCCGCCGCGATTGGCGCGGGGGGTCTGGGCGTCTACATCTTTCGCGGCGTCGCGGTCGTGGACAACACGTTGATTCTCGCCGGCGCCGTGCCGGCAGCGCTCCTGGCACTTGGCGCGGACGGATTGCTCGGAATGCTGGAGAGACGATTCGTATGGCGGTAGATCAGGATCCTGTCGGTTCGTTTCCGTGGGCTGAAGCCCCGGCTCGGCCAGGGCGCGCGCCCTTAAGGGCGCCGCGAGTTCGCCGACCGGGCCTTTCAGGGCACGGAAAGCGGCTGGTGACAAGTCTCCTGGTCGGGGCCCTCTTTGCAACCTCGTGTTCCCATAAGGACCGCATCGTTGTCGGGGCGAAGAACTTCACCGAATCCGACCTGCTGGCCGAAATCGCCGCGCAACAGATCGAGCGCCGCACCGGTCTGACGGTCGAGCGCAAGCTGCACCTGGGCGGCACGTTCGTATGTCACAGTGCGATCACCGCCGGGCAGATCGACCTGTACGTGGAATACACGGGCACCGCGTACACCGCGGTGTTGAAGCACTCCGCGGGGCCCGGCGCCGACAGTGTGCGCCAGGCGGTGGCGCAGGAGTACCGGCAGCGCTGGGACCTCGTGTGGCTCGAGCCGTTCGGGTTCAACAACACCTTCGCGATTGCCGTGCGTCAGGCTGACGCCGAGCGGTTGGGGCTGCATACCATCAGCGACCTGGCGCATGTCGCCCCGCAATGGCACGCCGGGTTCGGCTACGAGTTTCTGAACCGTGCGGACGGCTTTCCCGGGCTGGCGAAGGTGTACGGCCTGCGCTTCGCCGCCCCTCCCACCGCGATGGATCTCGGTCTGACCTATCGCGCGCTGGCTGATGGGAAGATCGACGTCATTGCCGGCAATTCGACCGACGGACAGCTCGCCGCGCTCCATCTCGTAGCGCTGGTCGACGACCGCCACTACTTCCCGCCCTACGAGGCGGCTCCGGTGGTGCGCAACGCGGTGCTCGAGCAGCACCCCGAGGTGGGACGTGCGCTGCTCGAGCTGCGGGGCAAGATCGACGACGATGACATGCGCCGTCTCAACGCCATGGCCGATGTCGAACACAAGGACCTGCATGCGATCGCGCATGACTGGCTGGCGCAGGCCGTGCCATGAGCCCGCGGCTGCGGGTCGTCGCGGCAGCGGTGCTGTTCTCGACCGGCGGGGCCGCGATCAAGCTGTGCGGCTTCGGCGTCTGGCAGCTCGCGGCAGGGCGGGCGCTGGTGGCTGCGTGCGCGATGCTGGTGCTCATCCCCGAGGCCCGTCGCGCGTGGAGCTGGCGCTCGGCCGTAGTCGGGGTGGCGTACGCGGGCGCGGGACTGTTCTTCGTCCTGGCCAATCGGCAGACGACGGCCGCGAGCGCGATCTTCATCCAGGCGACGCATCCCCTGTTCATCCTCGCGCTCGCGCCGGTGCTGCTGCACGAGCACGTGACGCGAGGCGATCTCGAGTACATGGCGCCGCTCGTCGGCGGGATGGCGGTGTTGTTGTCGGCACCTGGCCGGCAGTTCGCCACGGCGCCGAATCCGGTCCGTGGCAACATGTTCGCCGCTCTGTGCGCGGTGAGCTGGGCGCTGACCGTGATGGGCTATCGCTGGGTGGCGCGGCGGCCGGGGACGCGCGGGTCGGATGCCGTGGGTGATCATGGCCCGGTTGCCGCGGCGGCGGTCACGGGCAACGTGATGATCTTGCTCATCGCTCTGCCGCTCGCCTTCCCGCTCACCCCGGGGACCCCGCGCGACTGGGCGGTTGTCGTCTACCTCGGCGTGTTTCAGCTCGCGCTGGCGTACGTCTTCCTGTCTCGCGCGGTCGCGGCGGTGCGGGCGCTCGAGGTGGCGCTCGTGGGACTGGTCGAGCCGGTATTGTCGCCGATCTGGGCGTGGCTGATTCATGGCGAGACGCCGGGTCCGCGCGTGTTCGCCGGCGGCGCCGTGATTCTCGCGGCCACAGCGTGGCACGCCTGGCGCACGCCGTCTACGATCCCCGTACCCGCACCGGCACTCGAGGGATGAGCACCAAGATCATTCGGTCCTACTACCTGATCACGGGGCTGTTCAATCTGGCGGCGTCCCTGATCTGGGGCGTGGACACACTGTTCAAGCTCCACGCCGGCCTCGACATCTTCCAGGTGATGCTCACCAACGCGGCCTTCACGTTCGGGATGGTGGTGTTCGAGATCCCGACCGGCGTCGTCGCCGATACGCTGGGCCGCCGCATCTCCCTCATCCTCTGTATCGTGACGCTGCTCGTCTCGACACTGCTGTACGTCGCCACCGCCTGGTTCCACTGGGGGTTCTGGTCGTTTGTGGGTACGTCGGTGCTGCTCGGGCTGGGCTACACGTTTTACACCGGCGCGGTGGACGCCTGGATGGTGGATGCTCTCAAGGCGACCGGATACACCGGGGGCATGGAACCGATCTTCGCCCGGGGGCAGATGGTGTTCGGGGCGGCAATGCTCGTCGGCACGCTGGGCGGCGGGTTCCTCGGTCAGCTCGATCTGGCCGTGCCGTATCTGGTGCGCTCGGCGACGTTCCTCCCACTGCTCGCGGTCGCGTGGATCGCGATGCCGGAGCTGGGCTTCACGCCACGCGCCCTGGAATGGCGCCGCGTACCGACAGAGCTGAAACGTGTGTTCGTGGAGGGACTCACGTTCGGGCTGCACCACAAGGTCGTGCGGCCGGTGATGCTGGCCTCGCTCGTCGGAATGAGCTTCATGATCTTCGGGTTCTACAGCTGGCAGCGCTACTTCCTCGACCTCCTGGGACGCGAGTTGGTGTGGGTTTCGGGCGCCGTCGCGGCGCTCGTGTCGCTCGCGATGATCGTGGGGAACACGCTGGTGGGTCGCGTGAGCAAGGTAATCCGTACCCGGACGGGCATCCTGGCCAGCTCGGTGGGCGTGCAGGTCGTCAGCGTGATCGGTGCCGCCACGAGCGGTTTTGTGCTGCCCCGGCCTGCCGCGTTCTTCGGCGCCCTCGGTTGCTACCTGATCTACGCCGTGGCCTTGGGCGTCGGGGGCCCCGTCAAACAGGGATACCTCAATGCCCACATCCCCTCCGCGCAGCGAGCGACGATCATTTCACTGGACTCGCTGTTCTCGGACCTGGGAGGAGTGGTGGGACAGTCGGGGTGGGGTTACCTGGCGAAAATGAGGAGCATCGGCGAAGCATGGTTGTACTCAGGTGCCAGTTTGATCCTGGCTGTTCCATTGTATCTCATCGCGCGAAAGAACGATCACCAACTGGACAGCTTTCAAGCGGAAACCGCTCAGCAGTAGCCCAGTAGTTACTGCTCTGTTCGCCGTCAGTTACTCCGTCGTCACAGTCGCTCGCGAACTTCCCGCCTGCCTGCTTCTACCGTGCTTCACCTTCGTGCGGGAGGTTTCATGTTTCGACACGCTCGGCGCACCGCCCTGCTCGGTGCGCTCGCGACCGTGGCATTTGCTGGGTGCCAACGCGACAGTGTAACGCAGCCCCGCTCGGCACCCGCCCTGAGTGCCGACAAGAAGATCGACCCGCAGGACGATGCCGCGTTGCGCCGCATCCAGCATGTCGTGGTGATCTATCTCGAGAATCATAGTTTCGACAACCTGTACGGCGAATTCCCGGGCGCCAATGGTCTCGCCAATTCCGGCGCCACGAGCACCCAGGTCGACGGCTCGGGGAATCCGTTCGCGACGCTGCCGATGACCGCTTCGTCGCCGTTCCCGACCAATCTGCCCAACGCCCCGTTCAACATCGAACAGTTCGTCCCCGCCAACATGAAGATCCCCGATCTGGTGCACCGCTTCTACCAGGAGCAACAGCAGATCGACGGCGGCAAGATGGACAAGTTCGCGCTGGTGAGCGACGCCAAGGGCGAGACGATGGGGTTCTACCACACCGGCCCGCTGCCTCTGGCCGCGCTGGCGTCGCAATACACGCTGTGCGACAACTTCTTCCACGCCGCCTTCGGCGGGTCGTTCCTGAACCACTTCTGGCTCATCGCCGCCCGGACACCGGTGTTCCCGAACGCTCCCGCGTCGGCGGTGGCCCAGCTCGATGGGGCAGGCAACCTCGTCAAGGACGGCTTCGTGACGCCCGACGGGTACGCCGTGAACACGGCATTCAGCGTCAACCATCCGCACCCGGCCACCACGCCGGCGGCGAATCTCGTGCCCAATCAGACCTTTGCGACGATCGGCGACCGGCTCACCGGCAAGAACGTCAGCTGGGCCTGGTACTCGGGCGGGTGGGACAAGGCCCTGGCGGGGAGTCCCGCTCCGCTGTTTCAGTTCCATCATCAGCCCTTCATCTACTTCCAGAATTTCGCGGACGGCACCGCGGCAAAAGCCGAGCACTTGCGGGATGAGACGGAATTCTTCGCGGCGGCAGCGGCGGGGACGCTCCCCGGCGTGTCGTTTGTCAAGCCACTCGGACCGGACAACGAGCACCCGGGCTACGCCGATTTGCTCACTGGCGAGCAGCACGTGCTCGATCTGATCAACGCCGTCCAGAACGGGCCCGACTGGAGGAACACCGTCATCATCATCACCTACGACGAGCACGGCGGCTTCTGGGATCACGTCGCGCCGCCGGCCGTGGATCGGTGGGGCCCGGGCATTCGAGTGCCGACGGTCGTGATCTCGCCCTTCGCGCGGCGCCATTTCATCGACCACAACCAGTACGACACGACCAGCATCCTGGCCCTGATCGAGCACCGCTGGGGCCTGCAGCCACTGACGGAGAGAGACGCGAACGCCAACGACATGGCCGGCGCATTCGATTTCACTCAGTGATCAGGTAGTCTACAGCCGGATCGACAGTCACCTAGAGGCTACGACGCCTGGCGGTTTGCGGTCCTCTGCCACTACCAACCGCTAAGCGTCTCTAGCCTCTTAGTGCTGTCTGTTCCTCTACTGGCTGGCGAATTTCGGAAGCTCCGATCTGTGCCGCTTCAGAAATTCCTCGTACGTGTGGCTGTCCGTGTAGTCTCTCAGCTCGCAGATCCTGTCTTCTTTGAACTTGATCACAACGCACGTCCGCTGGTCCATGACATCCATTGGTGCGCTCTTCAGCCAGCTCTTTTCACGGATCTCGACGATCACGCGGTCTTCTGCCTCGTACCACACGCGCCACACCTCTTCGGAGCCCCAATCCGCGGCTCCCAGTCCCGGCTCGCGGTTCCACAGGGCGTCGAGCACCGCTTCCCGCCCGCGCCATTCGCCGCCGATCCGGGGTACGCCGGCCACCCAGTACACGACGTCGTCGGTGAAGCGAGCGCCGACGCCGGCGCGGTCGCCGGCGAACAGCGCCTTTTCATACGCCTGCGCGATCTCCATGCGTCGACTCATAGCAGCGCCTCTTCCGGCATCGGAATCGTGTTGGCCTTGCGCCCGGCGCGCTCCATGGGCTTGTCGAGCTCCTGCTTGTGCTCGTCCAGGATCTTCCAAAACTCCACCGCGCGGCTTGCCAGCTCGCGCGAGGCCTCGGCCAGCGCGTCGCTCATCTTCACCTGCCGCACGTTGTTCTCCATGTCCTCGGCATCCCATCCGCGGGAATGGGCGATGAACGGGAAGGGCGGGAACATGAAGCCGAGCTCGGACCAGAAAGTGAACATCGAGCCCGCCACGCCCTGGATGTTGTCCTGCCCACCCGTAATGATGAACGCCGCGACTTTGTTCCGGATCAGGACTTTGTTCTTGATCGTGACCTGGTTCTGCACGCAATTCAACCGCTCCGCCATCTTGTAGTAGAGCGACGACGCGTTGCCCCAGCGGATCGGCGTGGAGATCAGCACGACGTCGCCCCAGTTCACAAGCCCCTCGTACACCGCCGTCAGCTGATCTTCGGGATCCCGCTCGGTGATGGCGCACGGCCAGGTGCAGGCGTGTGAGGCCTTGGAGTAGTTCCCCTCGCAGGGACGAAACTTCAGGTCGCGCAGCCGGATCGTCTGCGTGTCGGCGTGCAATGTCTCTTTGGCGAAGCGCATCGCATGCTCGAGCAAGGCGTCCGAGGTGGAGAAGCGCGGGTTGGTGTCGTCCATCGCCGTCGTCGAGATGCCGAGCACGCGGGGCGGCGCGCCGGCGGGCTTCGGCGTCGGGTGGAGCAGGGGATGCGGCTCGTGTTGGGCCAGAACGCGCGGCGACACCGGTGGAGTCTGCACGTACACGCCGTCGGCCCGCTCCTCGACGGCAAACACCGCCGCCGCGTCCCCTTCGAATCCCGGCGGGCCTTTGCCCGTGAGGACACTGTACTCCCAGGCGTGCCAGGGGCACATCACGTACTCGCCGTGGAGCCGCCCCTGGCTGAGCGGGCCGCCCTGGTGGTTGCAGGTGCCGGAGATGGCGCGGAAGCTGCCGTCGTAGAGGAAGACCGCGATGGTGTGACGGTCGAGCTTCACGGGAAACGGCACGCGAGCGGTTACTTCGTCCTTCGTGCCGAGTCGGTGCCACGTGCTCATACGTGCTCCCGGAGGGTGAGGGCCCGAGTAACGTACGCCCTGTAGATTATCCCGACCATGCCCGGCGCTCGTCCCCGTCTCGCGATCATCTGGCTCACCGTCTTCATCGATCTCGTCGGCTTCGGCATCGTGATTCCGATCTTGCCGTTCTACGCCAAGCAGTTCAATGCGCACGGCGTGAAGTACGGCATCCTGGTGGGTGGGTTCTCGCTGATGCAATTCTTCGCGACCGCTCTGCTCGGCCGGATGTCCGACCGGGTGGGGCGCCGGCCGATTCTGCTCACGACGATGGTGCTGAACGCGGCCGGCTACCTGCTGTTCGCCTTCGCGCCCTCGTACTGGTTGCTGCTCGTGGCGCGACTCGTGTCGGGGTTCGCGGGCGGTAACATCTCGGCGGCGCAGGCGTACATCGCCGACATCACCACACCCGCCGAGCGCTCCAAGGGGATGGGGCTGATCGGCATGGCGTTCGGCCTCGGCATGATTTTCGGTCCGGCGATCGGGGGGTATGGCGAAGCGCTCGGGCACGCGGTGCCGGGGCTGATCGCCGCCGGTCTGTCGATCGTGAATCTCGTGTCGGCATACTTCATTCTCCCCGAATCGCTGCGCGACGAGCACCGCGCGGTGCGCGGGTTGTGGCCGTTCGGGCACATGGCGGACGCGCTGGCCCACCCCGAGCTCCGGGCGCTCATGCTGGTGTGGCTGATCGCCCCGTTCGCCTTCGCGGGCTACACCGTCGCGCTGCCGCTGTGGGCCAGCGCCACCCTCGGCTGGCACGAGCGGGACATGGGCCGGTTTTTCACGCTCGTCGGCATCATCGCTGCCTTGGTTCAGGGCGGTCTGTTCCGCGTGCTCACCCGTCTGGTGGGCGACCGCGCGCTGCTCATCGCCGGGATGCTCGGCATGGCGATCGCCATCGGTGTGGTGCCGTTCGTCGCGCATAACGGACCGCTGTACGCCTGGACCGTCCTGCTCGCTTTTTCGAACTCCATTATGTCGCCGGCGGCGACGGGTCTCGTGTCGACGTTCGCAGCGGCGAACGAGCAGGGGACGGTGCTGGGTGTGGCCCAATCGCTCGGCGCCCTGGGGCGCGGCTTGGGACCGGAGGCAGTCGGCGTACTCTACGATTGGGTGTCGCCGATGGCGGCGTTCTTGGGGGCGGGAGGAGCGATGCTGGTAGGATGGGCTGCTTCGTTCGGAGTTCCAAGGCCGAGACGCCCAGACGCTCAGGTAGACGCACAGCCCCCAAGCCGCTAGGCGCCTTCCTCGCCGTCTAGCCCCTCAGTCCCACCCAGAACATATTCTCCTCCCCCCTGGCAGGAGATTGTGCGCTCATGCGCATCTACAAGACAGGCGAGATCCGCAACGTGGCCGTCGTGGGCCACGGCGCGAGCGGCAAGACATCCCTCGTCGATGCCCTCGCGTTCGTGGCCGGCACCAGCAAGCGACACGGGTCCGTGAAAGACGGGACCGCCCTCACCGACTACACCGCAGACGAAATCGAGCGCAAATACTCCATCAACCTGGCCATGGCCGTCGCCGAGTGGATGGACACCAAGCTCAACCTGATCGATACGCCGGGCTACCTCGACTTCACGGGCGACGCACTGGCGGGGGTGCGGGCCGCGGACGGCGCCGTGGTGGTCGTATCGGCGACCGCCGGCGTCGAGGTCGGCACGGAGAAAGTGTGGGACTACTGCGAGAGCGCCCGAGTCCCGCGCATGTTCTTCGTCTCCCTGATGGACAAGGAGCACGCCGACTTCGAGAAGGTGTTCGCATCGATCAAGAATCGGCTGACGAGCAAGGTGATCCCGGTGGAGATCCCCGTAGGCGAAGGCGCGGCGTTCCACGGCATCATCAACCTCTTCTCCAAGAAGTGCCACCTCTACAAGAAGGGCACCAAATCGGGCGAGTACGAGGAAGTCGACGTGCCGCCCGAGTACCAGGACCGCTTCACCAAGTACTCGCAGGAGCTGATCGAGAGCATCGCCGCGACGGACGACGCGCTGCTCGAGCGCTACCTCGGCGGAGAGGAGATCGGCCGCGACGAGGCGATCCGCGCGATGAAGGCAGGGATGGCCAAAGGGGAGCTGTACCCGCTGTTCTGCGGCGCCGCCGAGCAGACCTTCGGAACGCGCGCGCTGTTGTCCAAGATGGTCGAGCTGCTGCCGTCGCCGGCCGAGCGGCCTGCCGTGACGGCGGAGACGTGGGGCAAGGTCGAGCAGATCACGCTGCAACCGGACGACGCGGGGCCCTTCGTGGCGCAGGTCTTCAAGACGATCTCCGAGCCCCACGTCGGGGACGTGACCTACTTCCGGATCTATTCCGGCGCGGTCAGGAACGGCCAGGACGTCTTCAACGCGCCGCGCCAGGCGACGGAAAAGCTCAACCACCTCTGCGTGGCGGTCGGCAAGGAGCGCACGGAGATCAGCGAGCTGCACGCGGGCGACATCGGCGTGGTCGCGAAGCTGCGCGACACGCACACCAACGACACGCTCTCGAGCCAGGCGCGCCCCATCGTGCTCCCGAAGATCCCGTTTCCGGAGCCCGTGATCACCGTCTCGGTGGAAGTGAAGCAGCGCGGGGAGGAAGACAAGCTCTCGACCGGCCTGCACAAGCTGCACGAGGAAGATCCGACGTTCCATCACGAATACAACGGGGAGCTGGGCCAGACGCTGATCCGCGGCCTGGGCGAGCGGCACCTCGAGATCGTCGTGGGGCGGCTGGCGCGCAAGTTCGGTGTGCACGCCGTGATCGGGAAGCCGAAGATCGCCTATCGCGAGACACTGCGTGGCAAGGGCGAGGGGCAGGGGAAGCACAAGAAGCAGACGGGCGGCCGCGGGCAGTACGGCGACTGCTGGATCCGCATCGCGCCGCTCCCGCGCGGGTCGGGGTTCGTGTTCGACGACCAGATCGTCGGGGGCGTGATCCCGCGCCAGTACATTCCGGCGGTGGAGAAGGGGATCGTCGAGGCAAAGGAGCGCGGCCCCGTGGCGGGCTATCCCGTCGTGGACTTCAAGGTGGAGCTGTTCGACGGCTCCTATCACGACGTCGATTCCAACGAAATGTCGTTCAAGATGGCCGGCATCCTGGCGTTCCGGAACGTGACCCCCAGCTGCAAACCGGTGCTGCTCGAGCCGATCATGGAGGTCGAGGTATGGACGCCCGATGAGTACCAGGGCGCCGTGATGGGCGACCTGTCCTCCCGGCGCGGCCAGATTCTCGGCACCGAGCCGGATGGAAAACTGGTCAAGGTGAAGGCGCATGTGCCCGAAGCGGATCTCGACCGCTACGCCACGTCGCTGCACTCGATCACGCATGGCCGCGGTACGTACCGGCAGAAGTTCCACACCTACGAGCAGGTCCCGCCCGATGTCGCGTCGCGCGTGGTGGACGCGCGCAAGAAGGAGCACGAGGAAGAAAAGGAATAGCGTCGAGCATGGCAGACCTGCTGGATCGACTGCGCACCGCGCTGGCCGACCGCTACACGTTCGATCGGGAGGTCGGCCGCGGCGGGATGGCCACCGTCTATCGCGCGCAGGACCAGAAGCACGACCGGCCGGTCGCGATCAAGGTGCTGCACCCCTACCTCGCGATGAACCTCGGGCCCGAGCGCTTCCTGCGCGAGATCCAGATCGCCGCGCAGCTGCAGCATCCCCACATCGTGCCGCTGTACGACTCGGGTCAGGCGGGCGATCTGCTCTACTACGTGATGCCGTACGTCGAAGGTGAATCGCTGCGGCAGCGCCTGGCGCGGGAGCAGCGTCTGCCGGTCGAGGACGCGCTGCACCTGGGCCGGTCGGTCGCCGCGGCGCTCGATTACGCGCACCGCCATGGGGTCGTGCACCGCGACATCAAGCCCGAGAACGTCATGTTGCACGAGGGCGAGGGGGTGGTGACGGACTTCGGGATCGCGAAGGCGGTCACTGCCGCCGCGGCGAGCACGCTGACGCAGACCGGAGCGACGGTCGGCACCCCGGCCTACATGAGCCCCGAGCAGGCAGCGGGCGCCGCGGAGCTCGACGGGCGCAGCGATGTCTACAGCCTGGGGTGCGTGGTATACGAGATGCTCTCCGGTCGGACGCCGTTCACGGGTCCCACGGCGCAGGCCATCATCGCGCAGTGCTTCACGGAGCCGCCGCCGCCGCTCCGCGGCTCGCGTGGTGATTTGCCCGATTGGCTCGAGTCGGTGGTGATGAAGTCGCTCGCCAAGGAGGCCGGCGATCGGTTCGCCACCGCTGCGCAGTTCGCCCAGGCGCTGAAGCAGCCGGGAGCGAGCACGCCACCCGGGATGACCACGACGACCGCAGCCGCCGCCACCACCAAATCGATCGCCGTGCTGCCGTTCGTGAACATGAGCGCCGATGCCGAGAACGAGTACTTCACCGACGGGATCGCCGAAGAGATCATCAACGCCCTCACGAAGATCCAGGCGCTGCGCGTCGCCTCGCGCACGTCGTCGTTTGCGTTCAAGGGAAAGAACCAGGATATCCGCAAGGTCGGCGAGCAGCTCAACGTCACGACGCTGCTCGAGGGGAGTGTGCGGAAGGCGGGCTCGAGGCTCCGCGTCACCGCTCAGCTCGTGAACGTCGCCGATGGATACCACCTCTGGTCGGAGCGCTACGACCGCGAGCTGCAGGACGTGTTCGCGATCCAGGACGAGATCGCCGGAAACATCGTCAAGGCGCTGCGCCTCGTGCTGAGCGAAGACGAGAAGCGCGCGCTCGAGAAGTCGCCGACGGTG
>DATLVL010000033.1:0-2220 GCA_035577525.1 Gemmatimonadales bacterium
TGGTCGAGCCATAGCGATACGTGCCGGGGGTGACGAGGCCCGTCCCCGGGTCAATCGAGAGATCCGGCCCGATGCCGGCCGCCGGGGTGCTGGTGATCCAGATCGACGGCGCGGGCGAGTTCAAGGATTCGCCCAGTGACGACACCCAGGTATAGGCGTAGTAGTGCTCGCCGACCGTGACGGCCCCGCCCGCCGCCGCGGCCAGGGCGGGCGCACTCGACGGGGACCCGGCGCCCGAGCCCACGAGCGCCCCCGCCCCGCCCGCCCGCACCCCCGCATACTGGATGCGTTGCGGCCCGCTCACCACCAGGCCACCCGAGGGGCTATACCACGCCGCATCTTCGACCGGCAGATCGGCCGACCCCGGCGTGACGCGCGCGAGCGCATTCGCGCCGCCGCCCTGGACCAGCGCCCGCGTCACCATCTGCGTGAGGTCGCGCGTGTACGACACGTGCGCGACTGATGGATGGGTCGCGACGAGCGGGGCCGGCGCGACGCGCGCCTCGCCGGTGCGGAACAGATGCACCGCGCTCCGGTAATCGCAGAAGGTGTAGCCCCCAATGCGGTTCGCCAGCTGCACGAACGCGTCCATCAGTTTCGTGTTCGTGAACGTGATTTCGTCGAGCGTCGGGAGATTGCTTTCGATCGCGCCGACATAGCCGGCCGGGGCGAAGCGCGCGAGGAGATCGGCGCCAATCACCGATGCCGATGTCGTCTGGTAGCGCGCCGTCACGAGCACTTCATTGAGGCGCCAGGTGGGATCGGTCGCCTCAATGTGCCACAGCAGATACTGCGGATTATCGGCCGCCCACACTTGCGTCACCCGCAAGATCGTGCCGGCAAACAGCGGCGCGGCATTCAGCGATCCGTAGGCCAATTGAATCCCTTGGCCCTCGCGCGGCTTGGTCCCGCGGATCGTCGCGATCAGGGTGTTGGGTTCTTCGTTCAACCGGTCGGAGACCGACAGCGACTCGATCAGGATCGACTGATGCTCCGGGTCGATCCCGATCCCGCCAATCGAGGCCCACAGCTGGCTGCTCGTGTAATTGAGCTTCAACGCGGCGAGCCGGCCCCAGTTGAGGAGACAGTACTGCGGCCCTGGGTTGGTCGCCGGCATCAGACCACCGTCCCCGTCCGGGTGATCTTGCTCATGATCGCGTCGCCGACCACGCCGGCCAATTGATTCATGGCGGCGGGATCGTTCATGACCGGAAACATCATCTGCACGGCGCCCGAGTTCAGTTGCACGACGTTCGACCGTTGGCCGCCCGCCAGATACCGCCCACTCGGGAGGAGCGGGTTGTAGGCCTCGTTGAAATTACTTTGCCCGGTGTACTGCTCGAACCAATTGCCGGGGAGCTCGCCATGCTCGCCGAGCGGGACGCGTTGCCCGGTCGGACTCACCAGATATTTCTTGCCCATGCTGTCGGTGATCTGCGACGAGCCGGGTAACTTCGTGCCGATGTTCTGCATCTGCTGGATCTGATCGTGGACGGACGCGATCGCCGCGGCGGCCTCGGCGGCCGGCGCTTTCATCTCCTCGAACGCGACTGCGGTGGCCGTGGCCTCTTCCTTGACGGGGCGCAGGGCGGCGGCGACCTTCGCCGCGGTGGCCGCGAAGTTGTTGAACTGCGCCGCCTGTTCGTCGGTGAGGTTGCCGTTGCGGGCCATCGCCGTCATGGCCTCCGTCATGGCGCCCTGCAGGGCGACGAGCTGCTCGTGACTCAACTTGTCGAGCGTGCCCCCGAGCAGGAAGAGCGCCTCGGTCCACTGGGTCGCTTTCTCCACCGCGTCCTTGCCCAGGGCCTCGTCGCGGATCGCGAGCACCGCGTCCCAGTGCTGCTTCAATTCCGCCGTGATGCGCGCGTGTTCTTTTTCAGAGGCCTTCATCGCCTCCTGTTCCGCCTTCAGCGCACTTTCCACCGCGGCGATCTGCGGGGCGGTCAACTTGTAGGCGGTCGCGACGGTGTTCTGCGCGACGCCATGATCGAGCGCCGCTTTGGCCGCGGCGACAGTCGACGGGGCGATCGTCTTGAGGACGGCCCCCCAGTCCTGCCCGGCAATCCGCACCGCCTCCTGCGCCTTGGCAAACTCGTCGAGCGCCTTGGCGGTCTCGACCGCGCCCTTTTTATGGTCGTCGACCCACTTCTGGTTGATCTGCAAGGCCTCCGAAAAATTCGTCACTTCCCGCCCGGCGCGCTGCGTCGCGAGGGCGAGGAC
>DATLVL010000034.1:0-16641 GCA_035577525.1 Gemmatimonadales bacterium
GCAGCGTCTCGAGGTAGCACAACGTCGGTATCGTGGTGCCCTGCAGCCGGCAGGCGTCGTAGATCGTGGTGCCTTCGGGGACCCGCACGATCTTGCCGTCGATCGTGAGCTCGACGGTCCGGCGCGGCGGGGACATCTGGACGAATCCGTTCACGCTTTCGCCCCCTCGAACAGCCGCAGTCGTTTTACCGCGGACTCGACCGCGCTGTACGCCGTCTGACCGAGGCCGCAGATCGACGCGTCCTTCATGGCGACGCCGATTTCCTCGAGCAGCCCGAGTTCGCCCTTCACACCGCCGCGCGGCTTCTTGTGCAGCAGGCGGTGCAGCGCTTCCTCCTGCCGTACCGTGCCGACGCGGCAGGGGACGCACTGGCCGCACGACTCGTCCCGGAAGAACGCGGCGATCCGCAGTACGATGTCCGCCATGTCGATGCGGTCGTCGAACAGCATGACGACGCCGGAGCCGAGCGTCGCCTGCGCGGCGCGCGCGCCCTCGAAGCTCAAGACGGTGTCGAGCTCGTCGGGGCGCAGGAACACGCCGGCGGCCCCGCCGAGCAGGATCGCCTGGAGCTTCCGCCCTTTCGGGAGGCCGCCTGCCAGCTCGATGAGCTGCCGCAGCGTGATGCCGAACGGTACTTCGTAGACGCCGGGCTTCGCGATCGCGCCCGACAGACAAAAGAGCCGCGTGCCGGTCGAGTCCTTGGTCCCGATGGCGGCGAACGCGGGACCGCCGATGCGCAGGATCTCGAGCACATTGACGAGCGTTTCGACGTTGTTGACGACGGTGGGTTTTCCGAAGAGGCCGGCCTGGACGGGGAAGGGGGGCTTGTTGCGCGGCTCGCCGCGCAGCCCCTCGACCGAGTTGAAGATCGCCGTCTCCTCGCCGCAAATGTAGGCGCCGCCGCCTTTGCGGATCTCGATATCGAACGCCACGCCCCGCCCCATCACGTCCGCTCCGAGCAGGCCGCGCTCACGCGCCGCGTCGATCGCATGTTGCAGCCGCTCGTGGGCGAGCGGGTATTCGCCGCGCAGGTAGATGAAGCCGCGAGCGCAACCGGTCGCGATGCCGGCGATCGTCATCGCTTCGATGACGCTGAACGGATCGCCTTCCATCACGACGCGATCCTTGAACGTGCCGGGCTCGGACTCGTCGGCGTTGCACACGAGGTAGTGCGGGCGCACCGGTTGCCGCGCCACAGCGTCCCATTTGCGGCCGGTGGGGAATGCGGCGCCGCCGCGCCCCAACAGCTTCGCTTCGGTCACTTCGCGGATCACGCCCTCCGGGCCGATCTCGAACGCACGGCGCAGCGCCTCGTAGCCGCCGTGCGCGCGGTACTGGTCGAGGCTCGCCGGATCGATGACGTCGACACGCCGCAGAATCACGAGCGACGGATCTCCCGCCTGCGGCGCCTTCAGCCGCGGCAAGAGCGTCGGGGCGAGATCGCCCTTCAGCACCTTGGCTAGGCCAGTGGCATCCACTCCCCCGAACAGCCGTTCTACCGGCGTCTCACCCGCCGCAGTCATGAGCGCGGCCGGCGCCTGGTCACACAGGCCGAGGCAGGGACTCCGCAACCAGCCGCTGCCGGGGACCTGGTGATGATTGCCGTGCGGCGCGTGGTAGGCGGGTCCCGCGGTCTGCTCGAGCTGGGCGCAGATCGCGTTTGCGCCGGCGGCGCGACAGGCGATGTCGTCGCACACGTGCACGACGCGCGCGGGACGAGGGTCGGTGGACAGCAGGGCGTAGAAGGTGACGACACCGTAGGCTTCGGCGGGGGGAACGGTGAGGCGCTCGCAGATATAGTTGAAAGCCCCCTCGCTCACCCACCCCACCCGCGAGGTGACGGCATGGAAGGCGGGCAGCAGCAGGTGGCGCCGGCTGCGCGCCGCACGCCCTCCTTCCGCCGTGTGATCGTCGCGCGCGGTGCGCGCCCCCCCATCCCATCCCGAGTGGGGAGCACCGAGCAACGCATCGACCGCCGCCCGCTCGACGGGGCTCGGCTGTGCATCGTGAAAGCGTAGATCCACGGGCCCGGCTTATCTCCCGGCGGCAGCCGGCGCGCGCACCGGCTCCACACGTACCGCACACGCCTTGAATTCGGCGGTGCCCGATTTCGGATCGGTATAGTCGACGGTGAGGACGTTGGTCTGCACTTCGTCCTGGAAGTGGAACGTCATGAAGACGAGCCCGGCGCGCAGCGACCGATCGAGGTGCGCCGGGGCTACGACGCTGCCGCGCCGCGACGAGACCCGCACCGGGTCGCCCTCCATCAGGCCGAGCCGGGCGGCGTCTTCAGGAGAGATGTCGAGCGACTCGCCGCGCCGCAGTGGCGACGTGTAACCCCCGGTCTGCACGCCGGTGTTATACGAGTCGAGCCGCCGTCCGGTCGTGAGTTGGAACGGGTACTCGGCGTCGGGGCGCTCGAGCGGCGGGTCGTGCTCCACGACCGAGAAGGGCGCGGCCGGACCTTCGCGCGGCTCCTTCCAGAGGCGGCTGTGCAGGAACAGCTCGCCGGGATGCTGCTCGTCGTAGCAGGGCCACTGCAACCCGCCCTCTTTCTCCAGGCGTGCGTAGGTCATGCCCTTGAAGTTCGGCGCCAGCTCGCGCAGCTCGTTCCACACCGCCTCGGCGGTGGGGTGGCCCCAATCGTATCCCAACCGCTTGGCGAGCTCGCAGATGATCCAGATGTCGTCGCGCGCATCGCCCGGGGGCTCGAGCGCCGGCCGAAGCAGCTGTACCCGCCGCTCGCTGTTCGTCACGGTCCCTTCGGATTCGCACCAGCTTGAGGAAGCGGGCAGCACGACGTGGGCGAATTCAGCGGTCTTCGTGAGAAAGATGTCCTGGACGACGAGGTGCTGGAGGCCGGCGAGAAGCTTCTGGGCACGATGCTGATCGGCCTCCGCCTGCGCCGGATTCTCGCCGATGGCGTAGAGGGCGTGGAGCTCTCCGTCCTCCATCGCCTCGAACATCTCGGTGACGTTCTTGCCGTACTTGGGCTGCAGCGTCACGCCCCAGGCGCGCTCGAATTTTTCGCGCACGGCGGGACTGGTGGTCCAATCCTGGAAGCCGACGAGGCGGTTGGGGATGGCGCCCATGTCGCCGCCGCCCTGCACGTTGTTCTGGCCGCGCAACGGGTTCACTCCCGAGCCGTAGCGCCCGACGTGCCCGGTCAGGAGCGAGAGGTTGATCAGCGACAGCACGTTGTCGACGGCGTTGTGATGCTCGGTGATGCCGAGGGTCCAGCAGATGATGGCGCGGTCGGCGCGCGCGTAGGCATGCGCCGCCTCGCGGATGACGGCGGCGGGGACGCCGGTCTCGCGCTCGGCATACTCGAGGGTGTAGGACTCGACCGCGGCGCGAAAGGCGTCGTACCCGGTGGTCGCATTCTTGATGAACGCGTCGTTGGCGAGCCCGGCCTGGATGATCTCCCTCGCCATGGCGTTGGCGATGGCGATGTCGGACCCGACGTTCAAGCCGAGCCAGGTGTCGGCCCACTGCGCCGAGGCAGTGCGGCGCGGGTCGACGACGAAGAGTCGCGCCCCGCGATGCACCGCTTTCAGGACGTGATGGAAGAAGATCGGATGATTTTCCCGGGCGTTCGCACCCCACAGGAAGATGACATCCGTCTCTTCCACTTCACGGTAGGAGGTCGTCCCTCCCCCGGCGCCGAACACTGTCGCCAGACCGACGACGCTAGGAGCGTGTCACGTCCGGTTGCAGCTGTCGACGTTGTGGGTGCCGAACGCCGCGCGCGTCAGCTTCCCGGCCATGTAGTTCATCTCGTTGCTGGCCTTGGAGCAGCTGAACGTGCCGATGGCATCGCCACCGTGTTGCGCCCTGACGCGCCGGAACCCCTCGGCCGCCCGGTCCAGGGCTTCGTCCCAGGTCGCCTTGCGCAGGTGTCCGTTGTCGCGGACCAGGGGTTCGGTGAGCCGAGTGAACGTCATCGCCATGCGTCGCTCCTTGTCCCTCAAACATGCCCATGCCAAGGGTGCACGGCAACGGCGCGGACGTCGCAGCGCGCGTTAGCTTGAAACGCGTGAGCCCTCCCGATGCCACGCGCCGCATCCTGCTCGCCGATGCCGATGCTTTCTACGTCGCGGTCGCGCGGCTCGTTGATCCCGAGGGCGCCGGCCGGGCACGCTGTCTCGTCGTCGGGGGCTCGGCCGAGCACCGCGGTGTCGTGACCTCGGCGTCGTACGAGGCCCGCGCGTTCGGCGTACACTCGGCGATGCCAATGGCGCGCGCGATGCGGCTCTGCCCCGAAGCGGTCGCCGTGCCGGTGCCGTGGGAGGCCTGCGCCGCCAAGAGTCGTGAGATCCGGATCACGCTCGAGCGCCACGCGCCCGTCGTGGAGCAGGCGTCGCAAGACGAGTTTTATCTCGATCTCAGTGGAACGGAGAAGTTGTACGGCCACGAGCCACTGGCCGAAACGGCGCGGCGCATTCGCGGAGCGGTGGTCGAGGCGACGGGTTTGACGCTCTCGATCGGCGGCGGCACGACCAAGCTCGTCGCCAAGATCGCGGCCGGCGTCGCCAAGCCCGGCCCCGATCGCCCGGGGGACGGGGTGTGCATCGTCGCGCCCGGCGACGAAGAGTCGTTCCTGCGCCGCTTCACCCTCGCCGAGCTGCCGATGATCGGCCCGCGCGCCCAGGAGCGTCTGGCCGCGCTGGGGTGGCGAGCGGTGACCGACGTGCAGCGCCAGGATCTGCGCACGCTGGTCGCGCGGCTGGGCCAGCGGGAAGGGGAGTGGTTGTGGGAGCGGGTACGGGGGATCGATCACTCGGGGGTGGCGCCGTGGACAGAGCCGAAGTCGATCAGCCGCGACACGACATTCTCCAAGGATCTCGAACGCGACGACGACCTGCTGCGCGAGCTGGCCCAGCAGGTCGATCGCGCGACGGCGGATCTGCGCGGCGAAGGGCTCGTGGCGCGCACGATCACCGTGAAGCTGCGCGACGCCGATTTCACGACGCGCCAGGCGGGGAAGACGCTGCCGGCGCCGGTGCTCACCGACCGCGCGGTGTTCGCGGTCGCGCGCGAGCTGCTGCAACGCCTGCGCCAGAAACGACGGGCGCCGGCACGCCTCATCGGCGTCGCCCTGTCGCAGCTCGAGCGCCCCGGCGGCGAGGCGCAGCTCGCGCTGCTCGAGACAGAGCGCACAGTCGAAACGGAGCGGGACCGCACGCTGGCGCGCGCCATGGACCGCGTGCGGGAGAAGTTCGGCCCGGACGCCCTGGGCAGGGCACGCGGGCAGCCCTAACTTGGCGACAGGCTGAAGCGTGCGCCTCGTACTACACTGCGCGACAGCGCAGTGCTCTGAGAGGCACACCCTTCAGGTGTCGCCACTCGACCGAACTGATCCAAGAGGGTCCCATGGTTCGCTTCATTCGTGTCATTCTCGTCCTCATGATCTCGTCAGCCGCGCCGCTCGCCGCACAACAGGCATCCCCGGCGGAGTATCCCGGGCTCGAAACCGGCAAGATGTGGACGTTCGACGCCCCGCCGCTCGGGTATTGGGCGAAGCGTTACGACTTCCATCCCGACCAGGCGTGGCTCGATCACGTGCGACTCGCGGCGGCGCGGATCCCCGGCTGCTCGGCGTCGTTCGTCTCGGGCGACGGTCTCGTGTTGACCAATCATCACTGCTCGCGCGAGTGCATCGACGCGGTCACGAAGCCGGGCGAGGACCTCCTGTCCAACGGATTCGTGGCCCCGGCGCGCGCCGATGAGCGGCCCTGTCCGGGGATGGTGCTCGACCAGCTGCAGGCGATCAGCGATGTCACCGACAGCGTTGCGGCGGCGGTTCCGGCCGGCACGCCGGCGACCAGGGCGGCCGATCTCCGCAACGCGGCCATTCGAGGACTGGAGCAGCGCTGCAAAGGGAGCACGGCGGACGCGTTCTGCCAGGTGGTGACGATGTACCGCGGTGGGCAGTACAAGCTGTACCGCTTCCGCCGCTTCAGCGATTTGCGGCTCGCATTCGCCGTCGAGGCGTCGACGGCGTTCTTCGGCGGCGACCCCGACAACTTCACCTTCCCGCGCCACGACCTCGACATGTCGATGGTGCGCGTCTACGTCGACGGACAGCCGGCGCACACCGAGCACCTGCAGTGGAGCGCGAAGGGCGCCTCGGAAGGCGACCTCGTCTTCGTGGTGGGCAACCCCGGGTCGACCGGACGCCTCAATTCCGTGGCACAGCTCGAATTCCTGCGCGACGTGCAATACCCCGCCACGCTCGACCTCCTGGCCCGCGAGATCGCCGTCTACCAGTCGATCGCCGCGGCGGACACGGTCCGCGGGAAAGAGCTGCGCAATACCCTGTTCGGGTTGCAGAACTCGCAGAAGGCGTTCCGCGGCTACCAGTCGGGGCTGCTCGACCCGCAGCTGATGGCCCGCAAGCGGGAATGGGAGCGGACGCTCCGCGCCAAGGTCCAGGCGGACCCGGTGCAACGCCGCCTGTACGGCTATGCCTGGGATTCGACGGCGGCGGTGCGGCGCCGCCTCGCCGCACTCGACGTGCACCGGCGCTACTACTCGTTCGGCGCGTACGGCACGCGTCTCCTCGGCACGGCGGCGGCGCTCGTGCGGCTGCCCGTCGAGCGCGCCAAACCCGACAGCGCCCGCCTCCCAGCCTATCGCGAGGCGAACCGCGCGCAGATCGAGCGACTCGTCACAAACGACGCGCCGGTCGACACGGTGGTCGAGGCCGCGATGCTCACCGCCTACTTCACCGCCATGTCGCGCGAGCTGCCGGCCACCGACCCGGTCCGCCGAGCAGCGCTGGGCGGCCGAACGCCGGAGGCGGCGGCGCATGCGATGGTCGCAGCGTCGACGTTGATCACCGTCGAGCAGCGGCGTGCGATGCTCACGAGTGGCGCCGATGCGCCGGCGCAGTCCCACGACCCGTTCATCGCGCTTGCCCGGGTGATCGATCCGCTGGAGCGCGCGCTGCAGAAGCAGGTCACGGCACTCGCCAGCGCTGAAGCGCAGAACGACGAGCGTGTCGCCCGCGCGGTGCTGGCCGCCTACGGCACGAGCGTCGCTCCCGACGCGACGTTCAGCTTGCGCATCTCGGACGGGGAAGTGAAGCGCTACCCGATGAACGGCACCTACGCTCCCGCGTTCACGACGCTCTACGGTCTGTACGACCGCTCGATTGCGTTCGGTGGCAAGGAGCCCTGGAACCTGACGCCGGCGTGGCAGGCGGCGCGGGACTCGGTGCACCTGGCGACGCCCTTGGACGGTGTGTCCACGGCGGACATCATCGGCGGGAATTCGGGGAGCCCGGTGGTCGACCGGGACGGCAAGCTCGTGGGGTTGATCTTCGATGAAAACATGGAAGCGCTACCCCTGCGCTTCCTGTTCAGCGAATCGACGGGGCGCTCGGTGTGGGTGGATGCGCGCGGCATCGTGGAGGCGCTGCGCCATGTGTACCACGCCGGGGCGCTGGCGGACGAGTTGGCGGGGCGCTAGCTGGCGAGCGGTTTCAGGGCAGCGGTGATCGCCGTCAGCAGTTGCTCGGAAGCGATCGGTTTGCGCAGGAACCCGGCGGCACCCGCGCTGCGCACCTGGCCTTCGAGCGCCGGGTCCTCGCTCGCGGTAATCACCACGACGGGGATGAGCTGCGTCGTCGTGGTCTTGATCAGGCGCTCGAGCATCCGCAGGCCTCCGCCCGCGGGCAAGTTGATGTCGAGCAGGATCAGGCCGGGGCGCTCGCGCTGCGCGACCATGAATCCCTGCACGGGATCGAACGTCGACTTGGATGGGTAGCCGGCCGCCCGGAGTAGCGACACCAGCTGCTGGCTCACGACCTGATCGTCATCGACGATCAGGACGGTCGGCTTGCCGGGGTTGGTCATGAGACGACAATATTGGTCTCCAGCGACCATACAGCCAAGTGCCGCGCTGGCTCAATTGCGGAGGCATACCCCCGATGCCGGTCGGTCGAACCGCATTCGCGTTCGTCATCACCTTCGTCTGCGCACTGCTCGTGTTCACGCTGCCGCGCTTCGCCTGGAATACGCTGCAGGCGGCCCAGCACCCCGATACGACCGCGGCGCAGCATGCCGACACGGCACAGGCGGCGGCGCCTGCCGCGGCCACGCCGCAACAGCTCGCGCCGGACACGCGCACGGTGCCACAACGGCTAGTCGGCCTGTTCGGGATCGTGGCCATCCTAGGCATCGGGGTGCTGTTTTCCCGCGACCGGCGCTCGATCAGCATGCGCGTGGTTGCCTGGGGCCTCGGTCTGCAATTCGGGTTTGCGGTTTTCGTGCTGCGCGTCCCGCTGGGGATCACGATCTTCAAGGGGCTCGGCAACCTGATCACCGCGATCCTCGGTTTCTCGTATGCTGGCTCCGGGTTTGTATTCGGAGCGCTGGGCCAACAGCACTCCAGCTTCGGGCAAGTGTTCGCCTTTCAGGTTTTGCCCGCGATCATCTTTATTTCCGCGTTGTTCGCCATTCTCTATTATCTCGGCGTCATGCAGCTGGTAGTGCGTGTCTTTGCGGTCGTGATGAACAAGGTGATGGGGGCGAGCGGAGCGGAGAGTCTGAATGTTGCTGCGTCGATCTTCATGGGGCAGACCGAAGCGCCGCTGACCATTCGACCGTTTCTGTCGAAGTTGACGCAGTCGGAGCTGATGACGGTGATGACGGCCGGCATGGCGCATATTTCAGGCTCGATCATGTCGGCCTACATTTTTTTCGGGGCGGAAGCGCGCCACTTGCTTACCGCCGTGATCATGACCGCACCCGGCACGATCATGATGTCCAAGATCTTCGAGCCCGAGACGGCGGTTCCTGAAACTCTCGGTGGGGTGAAGGTCGACATCCCCCGCACGGACGTGAATGTGGTGGATGCCGCCGCGCGCGGAACCGTCGACGGCCTGCATCTGATGCTCAACGTGATTGCGATGTTGATCAGCTTCATCGCGATCATTGCCCTCATCAACGGATTGTTCGGCTGGATTCACGGAGTCGACTTCGTGCTGCTTGGCCGGCATATCGACTTCGCATGGTTTCCGGAGAGCATCCAGACCGTCCTGGGTTGGATCTTCGCGCCGATCGCCTGGCTCATGGGTGTGCCGTGGCACGACAGCCCGGTGGTTGGTAATCTGCTGGGAACGCGCATGGCCTTGAATGAATTCGTCGCCTATTCGCAGCTCGGGCCCTTGAAGGGGACGCTGAGCCCGGTTTCATTCACTATCGCGACGTTCGCACTGTGCGGCTTCGCCAACCTGAGCTCGATCGGAATCCAGATCGGCGGCATCGGCGCCCTCGCGCCCGATCGCAAGCAGGATCTCGCCCGACTCGGGTTCCGCGCCATGCTCGCGGGGACGCTGGCGAATTTCCTGTCGGCGACGCTGGCGGGGATTCTCCTTTGAGTAGCGGGTGGCGGGTTGCGGGTGGAACGGCCGTCCTGCTGCTGATGGCGGCTGCGTGCAACAGGCCCGCTCCAGCTCCTCCCGCCAAGACAGTTGCCGCTGCGCCGACAGATTCCGAGATCCCCAATGATGCGTTTGGTGCGAGCGTGCGGCGCGGGATGGCTTTGCTCACGGCAACGAAGGAAAGCCTGCCCCGGAACGACGGCAGCGCGCTGCGCTGCGTGAGCTGCCACTTGAACCAGGGGCGGCGCGCCAACGGCAGCTGGATCGGGAGCTTCGCCCGCTTCCCGCAGTATCGGGCACGGCGCGGCGCGGTCGAGCTGATCGAGGATCGGGTCAACGACTGCTTCACCCGCAGCCTCAACGGCAAGGGTCTCGATCCCGCAAGTGCCGACATGAAGGACATCGTCGCCTATCTCGCGTTTCTCTCGTGGCGTTCGCCGGTCGGCCTTCCGCCCGCGGGGCCGAACGCACGGCTCATGCGCTTCGCGTCGCTCACCGCGGACACCGCGGCCGGCCACCAGACGTTCGGCACGACGTGCGCGCGCTGCCATGGACCGGACGGGCAGGGGACTCCGGTCGCGCCCCCGCTCTGGGGTCCGAGGTCGTTCAACATCGGTGCTGGAATGGCCCGGGTGCGCACGGCGGCGTCGTTCGTGCGCGACAACATGCCGTTCGACCAGCCGGGAACGCTCACCGACCAGCAGGCATTTGACGTTGCGGCGTTCGTGGTCGCACAGCCGCGTTCCGATTTCCCGGGAAAGCAGTACGATTGGCCGCATGGGGATCCGCCCCCCGATGTGGCGTATCCCACGCTCGCCGCCGCCAAGAAGCCAGCGGGGACGGGACACTGATCCACTCAGCCCGGAGGTAGGTCGTCATGCTCGATCTGAATCTCTCCACTCATCGCCGCGGGTTCCTGGGCCGCGTCGCCACCGCCGCCGCGGCCGTCGGACTCGGGGGCCTGATCCCCGGCCGGGTCGAGGCGCAGGACTACTCGTCGACGGTGAACCCAGCGGGCGACGCGAGCTACGCCGCGTGGCTCAACAGCATCAAGGGAAAGTACAAACAGGTGTACGATGCCGTGGAGCCGAACGGCGGCTTTTCGCTCATCTGGGCCCATGTGTTCCTGCTCACCGGCACGGGGGCGTACGGCCTGCCGGAAAGCGATCTGGGGGTCGTGATCGTGCATCGCCACTCGGCGATTCCGATCGCCTTCAAGGACGCGATGTGGGAGAAGTACAAGCTGGGCGAGTTTTTCAAGATTCAGGACAAGAGCACCAACGCCCCGGCGGTGCGCAACGTGTTCGCCAACCTCAAGCCGGGCGACCTGCCGTTCCCGGAGGCGGCGGTCGAGAAACTGGTCGCGCGCGGCGTGCGGTTCGGCGTCTGCAACATGGCGATCACTTTCTACAGCATGATGTTCGCCCAGCAGATGGGGATGAAGGCCGAGGACATCAAGGCTGACTGGATCGCCAACGTTCTGCCGGGCTATACCGTCGTTCCCTCGGGCGTCGTTGCCGTGAACGGCGCGCAGTCCAAGGGGTGCAGTTACTGCTACGCTGGTTAGCAAGAGGCGTGAGAGGTAAGAGGTGAGAGGTGAGATAATGATTGCCTCTCACCTCTCACTTCTCACATCTCACGCTTCTTGCGTTCCCGGACGCCGGAATCGCCGCACCACAAACCAGCCGGCGAGCGCGCAGACGCCAAGCGGGATGACCACGCCGAGTGACTGAATCAGCAACGCCACGACGGCGATGAAGTTGCGCCATGCATCGCGCACCGCCTCACCCATCACGCCGGGAGAGCCTTCGTCCACGACGGGAATTGGCTCGTGCACGGTCAGGCTCAATGTGCTCACGGCAGCTCGGCTCCGCAGATACCGCAGCCGCCCTTCGTAACGCTCGATCTCCTCACGCACCCGGGCCAATTCGCGTTCGACATCGAGCACATCGGCCAGCTTGCCTGTGCGATGCGCCAGCAGATCGATGAGCCGGGCTTCCAGACGCCGGTCGTTGGTCATGCGGGCCTGCACGTCCACGTACTCCTCGCCCACGTCTTCCGCGGTCACGTTCACCGTCTCGATCCTGCCGATCATGCGCAGCCCGTCCACCGTGTCCTCGAAGTGCTCGGCGGGCATGCGAATTTCGAGCATCGCCGAGTGCAGCTGGCCCTTGCCGGCCTGTGCCGTACTGCTCCCCACAAATCCGCCTACGCGCCGGGCCAACGCGCGAACCAGTGCGACGGCATGCTCCAGAGAATCGACCTGCAGGGAGGCGGTTCCCGAGCGGATGACGAGGTTCGGGAGGATGTCCGTCGCCCCCGGGAGGGAGATACCGACGGCAGCGCCGTCTTTGTCTCTCCCTGAGACGGTGCCCTGGGCCGCTGGGGTTTCCGGGGAAATATCCGCGGCTACGGGTGCGTAGAGTCGCTGTTCGCGGGCGACGGTTGGCAGTGCCCGCTCTGTACAGGCGACCGTTAGCAGGAGCAGCGCCGGGTAGCGTAGTTTCACGGTCATTCGTTCCTCCTCACACTCGAGTGTTCGTCACGTGAGAAGGTAGAGACGAGTCATCACGGAGGAGTTGCACAATGCGCGTGAGACGATTACTGACGGCTGCCGGAATCATTACAGTTCTCGTGGCGCCGGTCGCGCGGCCCGCTGCAGCGCAGGCGACCAGCTCCTGTACCGCCACCGCATTCGTTGCCGCGGCGCGCTACCAGGCCGCGATCGCCGCCGCGCAGCGGATCGTCTGCGACAGCCTCGCTCGGAAGATCCCGGGATTGCAGGTGGCGGTGGCGGTCGACGGCAAGCTCGTTTGGTCGGCGGCGTTCGGGTATGCCGACGTCGCGCATCACACGCGCGTGACGCGCACCACGATGTTCCGCATCGGCAGCGTGTCGAAGCCGCTCACCGCCACCGCGGTGGTCCAGCTCGTTCTCGGCGGGAAGCTCGACCTCGACGCGCCGGTCCAGTGCTACGTCCCCTCATTCCCGCAGAAACCGTGGCCGATCACCACGCGCGAGCTGGCCGGGCACCTGGCCGGGATCCGTCACTACGAGGGCAACGAGTTTCTGTCCAATACGCCGTACCCGTCGGTCACCGCTGGACTGGCCATTTTCGCCAACGACACGCTGCTGTTCGAGCCGGGGACGCGATTCGCGTACTCGAGCTACGGGTTCAACCTCGTTTCCGCAGTAATCGAGGGTGCCTCCGGAGAGAACTTCCTCGGCTACATGGGTGCGCACGTGATCCGACCGCTCGGCCTCACGCACACGGCACCCGATCGCGTCGACAGCCTGATCCCCGACCGTACCACGTTCTACGACCCGGACACGGTGCACGGCGGCTTCCAGGTCGCTCCACCGGTGGACAACAGCTACAAGTGGGGGGGCGGCGGATTTCTCTCGAGCGCCGAGGACCTGGTGCGGTTCGGATCTGCGCTCTTGCAGCCCGGATTCCTGCCGCAATCGTCCCTCGACCTGCTGTTCACCAGCCAGAAGACGCGTGACGGCCAGCCGACGGGATACGGCGTGGGATGGTTCGTCGCGACGGACTCGCTCGGACACCACCGCGTGTTTCACGGCGGGGGGTCGGTCGGCGGGACGACGGCATTCGGGATGGATCGCGATGCACACGTCGCGTTCGCGGTGACGTCGAATCTGACCGATGCGCCCCTGGGGCCGGCAAGCCGGATCGTGCCCCTTTTCGCGGCAAGCGGGAACCCTCGCGGGCCATGAGGGTTCGTTTTTCATATGAGAACACACCTGGCACAACTCGTGGCCCGCCTGGTGCTCGCCGCCGGCTTCCTGTTGGACGGGATTCCGCGGCTCAGCGCCGGCGGCCACTATGCGTTCACGGCCTTGCTGCGCGACATCGGCATCCCGGCACCGGGCATCCTGGCATGGGTCGGCGCCGGCATGGAGGTCATGCTGGCGGTGGCGATCCTGCTCGGAGTGTACGTGACGGTGGCGGGGGTCCTGATGTTGGCGGCGATGCTGGTGCTGCTGTTTCGCGTCCACATGACGGGCGGGTTCAGCTTCGCGCACGCCCCGGGACTGAACGCGCAGGTGCCGCCGTTCGGCGGGCCGGCGTATGAGGTGATCGCGCTGTACTGCGTGCTGGCGCTGATCGTGGTCGTCGGCGGTGCGGGGAAGTGGTCGGTGGACGCCGCACGCCACCGCACCGCCTGAGCGCGGTCTACTTCGTCGTCTTCCAGCGATGCGCGTCGAACGCCCCGTCGGTGAGCGGGACGTCGACCTGGATCTGGTCGTACTCCTCCATCCAGACGCGCTGGCCCTTGTCCAAGAACAGCACCTGGGCCGACACCCACCCCTTGCCGAAGGCGCGGTAGTCGTTGAACTGCGTCTCGCTCGTGACCGACGTGTCGCGCTGGTTGGGCTCGAGCATGCGCACGAACACGAGGCGCTCCTTGTCGACCCAGAACTGGCGTGAATGCAGATCGCCGGCCTTCGCGCCGACGACGTAGACCGGCCGGCCCTGCCACGTGTCGCTGCGGACCGAGGAGAGATCGAAGCCGAGCGACTGCAGTCTGTTGAGCGTCTGATCCACGGGCTGCGCGTAGACGTCGAACCCGAGCACCATGAGCGGATGGATGAAGGCGTCCGTCCGTGCGACGGTGTCGCCCCTGATGGCGATCAGCGAGTCGTTGACGAACAAGATCCCGTCGGTGGGTGCGAATCCGGGCCCATCGCGGAAGTCGATGCGCAGCTTTCCGGGAATCGCAGCGCGCTCGAACCAGGTCGAGTGCTGCACGCTGTCGGTTCCGAAGTAGCGCGTGTTGTGCTGCAGGAAGGTCAGCGAGTGATACCACTTGCCGTCGTAGCGGTCGTGCATGGCGCGCACCAGCTCGTCGCCGTTCTTGGGGTCGGTCGCACCGCCCAAGGCGGCGAGCAGCAGCAGCAGGGCACTCATGGCTTGGCCTCGAATTGGTTCAGGTTTGCAGCCGGTAACCCGCCTTGCGCGCCGTGAGGATGTGGCGCGGGGCCTGCAAGTCGTCTTCCAGCTTGCGACGCAGCTCGGCGATGTGCGTGTCCACGGTGCGCGACAGCACGGCGGCACTGTAGCCCCAGACCTCCGTCAAGAGCTCGATCCGCGACGCGACGGCGCCGCGGCGGCGGATCAGCGCGACGAGCAGCTCGTATTCCTTGGGGGTCAGCGGCACCGGCGCGCCGTGGCGCAACACGGTGCGCGAGGCACAGTGTACTTCGACGTCGCCGAAGCGCTCGACCAGCGGTGCGGCGGGCTCGGCGGCGACGGCGACGCCGGCGCGGCGCATCAGCGCTTCCACGCGGGCTAGCAGCTCCAGCACGCCGAACGGCTTGGTGACGTAGTCGTCCGCGCCGAGGCGCAGGCCGCGGACCTTGTCGGCTTCTTCGCCGCGTGCCGTGAGGATCAGGATCGGGAGCTGGCGTCCTTCTTCGCGCAGCGCGCGCAACACGCGATATCCGTCCATGCCCGGCAGCATGAGGTCGAGGATGACGAGGTCGGGCGACGTCGTGCGGGCACGCATCAGGCCCTTGGGACCGTCGTCGGCCACCTCGACCTGGTAACCCTCGATTTCGAGGTTGTTGCGGAGTCCGTAGGCGAGATCGCGGTTGTCTTCGACCACCAAGACGCGCTTCATGAGTCGGCTCGCAGCGTTGCGGGTTCGGGACTGGGCACGGGGCCCGGTGTGGACGACGGGGCCGCGGGGGCGGGCGCGGCCGGCAGCTCCAACACGAACCGGGCCCCGCCGCCCGGCGCACTTTCCACCCAGACGCGTCCGCGATGCAGCGTCGCCAGCTCGCGGACGACCGACAGACCGATGCCGGTGCCGGCGATCGCGGAGCCGCGGTCGCGCTCCAGTCGCCAGAACTGCTCCCAGATGCGCTCGCGATCGCCGGGTGGGACTCCCGGGCCCTGGTCCTGCACCCAAAGCCGCGTACGCTCGTTGCGCACCGGGTCGAGACCGACGGTGACGGTCTGCCCTTCGGGGCCGTACTTCACGGCATTGTCGAGCAGGTTGAGCAGCATCTGGCGCAGCGCGCTCTCGTCCACGCTCGCCACGACGCCATCGGGGAGCGACGTGAGCAGCCGCACGCGCCGCGTTTCGGCTAGCGGCGTGAAGCTCTCGACCATGCCGCGCACGCAGGGTCCGAGCAGCGTCGGCACCGGGGCGACGCGAACCGACTGGCGCTCGGAGCGCGAGAAGTGCAGCAGGTTTTCGACGAGGTGCGTGAGGCGCCGGGCTTCCTGATCGATGATCTCGAGCGAGCGGCGCCGCTCATCGTCCGAGCGCACGCGGCCGAGCACGAGTGTTTCGGCGAACATGCGGATCTGCGCCAGCGGCGTGCGCAGCTCGTGCGACACGCCGGAGACGAACTGCGTGCGCAGCGCGGAGAGCTCGGATTCGCGCCGCAGCTGAATCATAGCAATGACGATCAGCGCGGCGGTCAGCAAGAGGAGCGTGACAAGCAGCGGCATCCGCGAGCGCGGCAGGCCGCCGATCACGAGCTTCCCCGCAATCTCTGGGCGGAGCGATACGTCGACGCTCAGATTCGCGAAGTAGCTGCCCAGCGTGTCGTGCGCGGTGATCGACGAGGCGTACTGTGTCGGCGATTTGTAGAGCGGCGTGCCGTGCGCATCGTGAATCACGACCGAACCGATCGAGTCGAGCGCAACCCCTCCGGTCAACGCCGGGATGATCAGCGGAGAGGAGCTATCGACCAGGGCAAAGCTGCCACTGGTGGCTTCGACGTCCCCCAGCAGCCCCAACACTCGGGTTTGGGCACCTGCCGTACGCGGGAGAGTGAACACGGCGAGCATCGGAAGCTCACCCTGGGGACCGCCGATGACTGACGCAATGTCCTCCATTGAAGGTGGAGGCAAGGTCCGCAAGCGCATTACCAGCGTATCGGCCAGCCACCGCTGCCAGTTCGCTGGCGGTTGGGGCCCACCGAACGTCAATCGGTGGGTGACCGTGTCGAACTCATATGTGTAATGGATGTGCTGATAAAAGGGCCGCGCCAACTTCACCGTCTCGGAATCGTCGGGCAGTGCCAGGTGCGATGGGTCGGGGATGTGTCCCAGCTTCGTGCGACCATGGTCGATCGCCTTTAAAGCAGGGAGGTATGAGTAATAAAAGAGGGCCTGTGCCGACCGAGCGGCGAACCGAGCCGCGGCATAGGCGGAATAGTCTCGCAACACACGTTCCGCCTGCATCTTTTGATGCTGCACTGCTCCCACCGCCTGCAT
>DATLVL010000035.1:0-7991 GCA_035577525.1 Gemmatimonadales bacterium
ATCGGCGGGCTTCGGCGACGACCTGCTGGTGCCCTGTTCGATCGAGCATCACGAGACTGAACGGCTGCTCGGGCTGGTAGACCAGGGTGCCGGAAGCAGAGAACGCCGCCTGAGCACCCCCACCGATCGCCTGGCGCACCCGCTCGGCCAGCGTCACCGCCGAGCCGGTGACCCGCACGCGGCGCGCGTCGAACGCGATCGCCTCGAGTGCGCCGTTTGGCTCTCCATAGACCAGGTATCCGTTGGCATACCACGCCTGGTTGACGTCGGTATCGAGCACCTTCACCCGCCGGCCGTTTCGTGTGTCCAGAGCAACGAGCTGCCCGGTGACGTTCGAGCCGGTCGATGCGGTGACGAGGACCGCCTGGCCACCTGGAAGGACAGTCTGTACGAAAAGGTTGCGTTCCCCAAGGGTGGAATCGGGTCGTGCCAACAGGACCACGCTGCCATTGAGTCCGATACGTTCGAGCCTGCCGTCGCTCGCAGTTCCGACGAGGGAAGAGTCGCTGAGCCAGTCGATTACGGAAAGCGACTGCACCCCCGCTCCGAGAGCAATCGGCGGCGCGCCGGTGAAGGGGAGGCGGACAATTTGGATCCTACCGTTCGCGGTGTACGCCAGTCGGCTGCCGTCGGGGGAGAACGTCGGGTACCCGCCACCCTCTGTCCCCGGGATGGGACGGAAGTCGTCAAGCTGATCCAGCCGGCGTTCGTACAACTGGAACGTTGATCCGCCGCGCGCGGCATATACCAACGTGCCGCCGTCCGGGGAAAGCGCGAGCGTATTCTGAGGCGTGCCAGTGAGGCTGTGCAACGCATCCACCGACACACGGAACCGTGCCACAATCGGCGTTGCCGGACGTGAGCCCGGCAGCAGCCGGCCGAGACCAAAGCCCCCTACGAGGAGCACGGCCGCCACTGCCCACGGGCGCCAATCGGGTCTCGCTCGGGGGGTCACGACCCCGGCCTTCGCTGGCGCCACGAACGACGGATCCACCAGGGCATCCGCGAACGCTTTGGCGGTCCCGAACCGGTCGGCGGGCAGTTTCTCCAGCGCCTTCGTGAGCGCCGCCGCGACGTTGGGCGGCACGCTCTTGCGCAGATTCGTGACCGCCGCCACCGGCTCGGCGATGATCTTCATGATGATCTGCTGCGCCGATCCCCCGAGGTGCGGTGGCTGCCCGGCCAGCATCTCGTACAGCACGCTCGCCAGCGAGTACACGTCGCTGCGCGCCGTGATCTCCTTCTCCGCCGTCGCCTGCTCGGGACTCATGTAATGCGGCGTGCCGAGCGATAACCCGGTTTCCGTCATCCGCCCGCCCGCCGCGGCCGAGACCGCCAGGGCGATCCCGAAGTCCGCCACCATCGGCCGGCCGTCGTGCAGCAGGATGTTCTCGGGCTTGATGTCGCGGTGGATCACGCCGTGGCGATGCGCGTAATCGAGCGCACCGGCGACGTCGGTCGTGATCTTCACCGCCTCCTCGATGCCGAGCTGGTGCTCGCGATCGAGCTTCCGGCGGAGCGTTTCGCCCTCGATGTAGGGCATCACGTAATAGAGGAAGCTGTCCGCCGTCCCCGAGTCGAAGAGCGGCAGGATATGGGGGTGCTGCAACTGCGCGGTGGTGGTGATCTCCTGCACGAAGCGGTCGGCGCCCAGCACCGCGGCGAGCTCGGGCTTCAGGACCTTGATCGCGACCTGGCGGTGGTGCTTCAAGTCCTCGGCGAGATACACCGTGGCCATGCCACCCTGCCCCAGCTCGCGCTCGAGGCGGTAGCGGTCGGCGAGCGCGGCTGACAGGCGCGACAACGCGTCCGGCAATCAAGGTCCGATCGTTAGGGGCAGCTGTGCTTCGCGGCGGAACGAAGATACGAGACGACGGCGCAACGAGCTAGCGAGGCTGTTGGAACGAGCCACCTCAGCAGCCGATCTATTTGACGGTCGCCCCCGCGAGCTCCGCCACGGCTGCCAGCGTCGTCTGCGCCGCGTTCAGACCGAGCCGAAAGTCCTGGTCGGTGTAGGTGGAGTAGCGGTCCGTCGGCTGATGCCAGTTGGGATCCCACCCCGAGCCGATTTGCGTGCCGCGCTCGTTTTCCCGCAGGCTGATCGCCGCGACGAGGTCCTGGAACGGCGCGGAATCGGTGTTCGTCATGTGCGGGCCGACGCTCGCCGGATAGTCGGTCGCGTACCGCTCGTTCGCCGCCTCGAACACCCACGCCAGCCGCTGGGCCGCGTCGGCAAACTTCGCACTCGACTGAAACTCGATGTTCACGTCCGCTTCCGGCCGCTGGTCGGGACTGAGCGTCCCGTCCGCGCGCGGCATACCGTGATCGAACAGCACCATGTCGTGCTGGATCATGCCGAGCCACGTCGGCTCAGGATAGTGACCGGAGCCCGCGGGCTCCTCCCTGCCCTGCAGCGCCTGGCGCTGCTCAACATAGGCGCGCGCGCCGTTCAGTCCCGTCTCTTCATTATTCCATAGCACGAAGCGGATCGAGCGGTCGGTGATCACGTCGGGCGACGCGAAGATGCGCGCCAGCTCGAGCACCAGCGCGGTGCCGGAGCCGTCGTCGTTCGCCGCCTCGCCCCAGCCGATGCCGTCCATGTGCGCGCCCACGATGTACATCTCGTTGGGATGCGTGGTGCCGATCTTGGTGCAGTACACCTCCTGGCGCTGCCCCGGCGTGCTCGGCTCGGCGTCGAGCGCGCGCAGCGTCGCATCGGGCTGACGCAGGGAGTCAGTGTTGACGCCGGTGCGGGCCCGCGAGCCCCGAGGGCGGCCGCCACCCACCGCGCGCGTCGTGTCGCGCGCCGGTCTCGGCCCCGCGGCAGCGGGGGGAGCTGGGGGCTGATAGTCGTAGGTTAGCCGCGAGACGTCGCTGCAGCCGTAGCTCTTGAGCTGCTGCTCGATCCAGTCGACGGCGGCGCGGTTTCGCGCCGTGCCCTGGCGGCGGTCGCCGAATCGGGTGAGGGCCTTGAGCGTCGCCTTGTAGTGCTCGAGATCGAGGCGCCCGACGAGAGCGGCGATGGGATCGGGCCCCGTCTTCGTGGTGTCCTGGGACGCGACGGGCGACGCGAGAGCGGTCAGGAGAACAATGGCGGGATACATGCGGTTGCCGGTCACGTGGGTTCCAAGATACGCTCAGGCAGGCTGGCACGCGGGTGTTCACGGCCGGATCGTGAAAAGCTCCGAGTCGTTGATGTAGAGGGTGTAGGCGTACGTGCGGGGGTCGTCGGCCAGCCTGACGCCGAGGAGCGGCGCGGGCCGCCAGTCGCGGGGCCATTCAAAGTCAACGAGCGCAGTCCGCTTTCCGGTCTCGACATCAATGCGGACGAGGTGGAAGTCACCTGCCTGCCCCTCCTGGGCCCAGATCGCCTTCCCGTCCGGGCTCCACCGAATCGAGCCCGTGGCTCGAGAGTCGGGGCCGCGCCGGTCCACGCCCCCATCCAGCGGGTGGATCCAGATCTGACCAGATCGCCAGTACGCGCCTGCCCGGAATCGAACAGGGGCAGGATGTGCGGATGTTGCAGCGCCGCGGTGGTCTTGATTTCCTGGACGAACCGGTCGGCGCCGAGCACGGCGGCGAGTTCGGGCTTCAGGACCTTGATCGCGACCTTGCGATCGTGCTTGAGGTCCTGGGCGAGGTACACCGTGGCCATGCCGCCCGCGCCCAGCTCGCGCTCGAGGCGGTAGCGGTCGGCGAGGGCGGCGGACAGGCGAGCGACGGCGCTCGAAGGAACGGTCATACGGGGCTCATTTCGTGACTACCTCGGCCACGAACACGTCGCTCTGACGGTCTTCGATCGCGAAAAAGAAGCGCTTCCCGTCCGTCGCGAAGTCCCGGCGCGAGGACGGTCGGTTCAGATCGGTGAACCGGACCAACACGCGTGGAAGTCCTCCAGCGGCGTTCACGGCCCAAATCGACGCCCGTCCCTGCGAATCGTGCGCCTTGTAGTACAACGTCCGACCGTCGGGACTCCACTCGGCCACTTCGGCCGGCGGCACCGTCGGGGTGGGATCGAACACGCGGCGCGGGATGCCGCCTTCGGCCGGTACGACCCTGAGGCCACCTGGGCGCCGGTCGGTTTCTGCATCGACATAGGCGAGGGAACGCCCATCCGGAGACCAGGCATCGCCCACGGTCCTGGAGGCAATCAGCGTGGGGGTCGACCAACGCCCGTTGCCCTCGCTGCGCGTGAGGAGCAGGGAAAACGGCGGCACTTGATTGATGAACGCGATCGCCCGACCGTCGGGGGACCAGCGAGGATAGCTCTCCTGCGCCGGTGTCGCCGTGACGCGCTGCACGGGTCCGCCGTCGAGCGGCTTGACTTCGATATCGCGCGTCCCGATGCGCCAGGAGTGATAGGCGATCGAACGGCCGTCGGGAGAAAGATCCGGTGCAAATTCATCGGCCGGGTCATCGGTGAGCTGCTCGGCCGGACCCCCGTTCACCGGAATGCGATAGATGTCCGAGTTGCCGCGCAGGTTCGAATCGTACAACAGCCAGCGACCATCCAGTGACACGTGCATCGCTTCGATCACCTGGGTGCCACTTGTGACTGGTACTGCGCGGTCCGCGGTGATGGGAGCGCCCGAAGGAATGGGGAGCGACCAGATGTTGGCGCGGGCTGTGTACACCGCGTACGCGAGCCGACGGCCGTCCGCCGACAGTGAAATCGATATCGCTCCCAGCCCGGTCGTGAGACGGGTCAACGCTCCGCGCAACCGCCCCGACGACGAGAGCGACATGGCGTAAACGTCGCGCGGACCATCGCGATTGGAGACGAACAGGAGTTGCCCCCCGTCGGGCGTCCATACGGGACTCTGGTTGAACGCGTGTGCCTCGACCAGGCGGACGGGAGCGCCGCCCGCGGCCGGAAAGAGGAGGATGGCGCTCGGTGCGAGATTACCGAACGTGGTGCCGGGCAGCACGGACTCGGAGTTCAGGGCAACGCATGCGATCCATTTCCCGCCCGGCGACCAGGCACAGGAATGCAGATCGAGGGTCGTCGCGAGCAAACGGGCCGCGCCGCCATCGACCGGAGCCACGAGCAGCGACTCGGCGCGCACGAAGGCGATCTCGCGGCCATCCGGGGACCAGGTCGCCGTCGATACGGCCGCGGTGGCCGACGCAGGCACGACGGGTCGTGAGGCGCCGCCCAGTGCCGATGCGACGGAGACACCGCCCCGAGATAGAAACAGCAGAGTGTTGCCGTCCGGCGACCAGCGAGGCTGTGCTTCGACAACCGTCGAGTCATCCGTCAAGGGAAGGGTACGGCCGCCACCCACCGGTCGAAGGAAGATCCGCATCCGGGTCGCGTTGCCCGCTGCATACGCAGCCAGCTTGCCATCCGGGGAAAGCGAGGGCTGAATCTCGAGGCCCGGATCGGCGGTGAGCTGCTCAGAGCGGCCGAGCGCGAAGCTCGGCGGCCGAGGACGCAGCAAGCGATACGCGCCGAACGCCAGGACGGCGACGCCCACCACTGCGGCCACTCCGACCAGGACGCTGCGGCGGCTCCAGGTCAAAGTGGGAGGCGGCGCCGCCGCCATCGCGTGCCGGAGCGCCGCCACGAAGTCCCCTGCGGTCGAAAACCGGTCGGCGGGGGTCTTGGCCAGCGCTTTGGCCACTGCCTGGTCGACGCCCTCCGGCACGCTGTCGCGAACGACCCGCAGCCGGGTCGGCCGCTCCGTCAACAGCTTGGCGATCATCGCTTGGGCCGAGGGGCCCGTTACCGGCGGCTCCCCCGCGAGCATCTCGTACAACACCGCGCCAAGCGAATAGATATCCGAACGCGCGTCGAGCTGGCGGTCGCCGGTGGCCTGCTCGGGGCTCATGTACTGCGGCGTGCCCAAAGAGAGCCCTGTCTCGGTGAGCCGGTTGCCTCCCGCCTCCTTCACGGCCAGGGCGATGCCGAAGTCGGCGAGCATTGCCTCGCCCTCGTGCAGCAGGATGTTCTCCGGCTTGATGTCGCGATGGATGACACCATGGTGATGCGCGAAATCGAGTGCGCTGGCGATCTGGCGCGTGATCGCGACCGCCTCCTCGAGTCCCAACTGCCGCTCGCGGTCGAGCATGGTCCGCAACGACTCGCCGCGGATGTAGGGGAGGACATACCACAGGAATCCGTCCGATTCCCCGGAATCGATGAGCGTGACGATGTGGGGGTGGTCCAGGCGCGCGGTGATGCGCACCTCGTTGAGAAACCGATCCGCTCCGAGCACGGCGGCGAGCTCGGGCCGGAGCACCTTGAGGGCGACTTCGCGATCGTGCCGCACGTCGCGCGCGAGGTAGACGGTGGCCATGCCGCCTGCGCCGAGCTCGCGCTCGATGCGGTAGCGGTCGGCGAGCGCGATCGACAGGCGCGACGAGGCGTCCGGCAATGAAACTCCGATCGTCTGTGGGGCTGCTATTGTGCGAGGCGAACGAAGATACGAGACGACGGCGTAACGAGCCAGCGACTTCGTCTAGCTGGGAGCCAACCCCTCGGCTACTTCTGCAGTAAGTAGTAGACCTCCGTGCGCAGCTGTGCTGGATCCTCGTGCCAATGGCCGTAGACCTCCCACGACGGCCCCGCGAGTGTGCGGCCATGTGCTCGGCACCACGCCGCGATCGCGGCATTCGCCGCGCCCAATCCGCCATAATCGCCCTGATGCGTGGTCATCGCAGCCGGGCCACCGGGTGTGTACAGTGGAAGGACGGCACCGACCGACGGGAACGGCGCCTTAGCGCCTACGCAGAAATCGACCGTGAGCTGGTCAGCGGTGCATTCGCGGTAGATGAAGACGTTCTGCCCGTCGAGCTGCACGGAACCCGCCCGCCCTGCCGCGTACACCTGGTCCAGGTGGCGGCCAAACTCCTGACCAACTCGCCCACGCGCCACACGCGCGCGCACGCCGGCCACGAGCCGCGGCTCGACCGCCGATTCGACAACCGTGTACATGACCTTCACCGCCCAGCGATGGTCGACAAGAGTCCAGGTGTCGCGAGGATCGTGATCTCGCGACGTTCAGCCAATCCAGCCGCCGGATTGTGCGACGACCCAGTGGCCTCCCTGCTCCACCAGCACAAACGACCCGCCGTATCCGCACAAACAATCTTCCCCCGACCCGGGGTGGATCGCGTAATCGATGTAATAGCGGTTCTCGATGCGTCGCACCGGTGACAGAGTGACAGCCATCTGCGACTCCGACCATGCACTGGCTTGCGCCCGCCGCAGGAATTCCGCGTGGGAGCGCAACGTGAATGTGCCTTCCCATCTGACCACAGCCGCCGGGGCGAGACCATCCTGCTGGAGAAAACGGGGCAGCCGCTCCCCATGCGCGCTGCACGCACGTTCTGCGGCGCCGGTACTATCGGTCAGCATCGCTCGTCCCGTGATGCAATCAAGCACTGCGTTTTGAATCGACCCCAGCACCATCGGATCCGCCAGCGTATCCGCCACAAGGCGCGTGTGCAGCTCAAGCAGGTGAAATGCCTCCGCAGCGAGCGCTCTGTCGGAGCCGCGATACGCGCCCCGTACCCAGGGCAGCGGAGTCGTATCTCCCATGGAGAGGAGGTAGTGCGCCCACACGATGCGACCATGCGGGTCGGTCTCCGCAGCGAACCGACCGGCGAACGCGGCGTGCGCGTCGCTGCCGCGCGCCCGCAGCAGGAGCTGTACCGCCCGTCCCATGGCCGGGTAGTCGGGTGAGGAGATCGTACCTGGGCCCAGCCACGTCGCACCGCTCTTGGGGTCTTGCGCGCGGCGCAGGGCAGCTCCGTCCGGCAGTTGCTCGAAATAGGCAACCTGCTCCCGCCATGGTCGGGCGAGGCCGGGGAACGGCCGCCCGGTCCACGTCATCTCGAAGGAATCGGGATGCGCACCATAGAACTCGGGGGCGATGTTCCCCTGCGCATACGCCCGCGCGATGGACCCGTAGGAGCCGGGCCGGCGGTCGGCGACATGTTCGAGCAGCGGCTGGTAGCGCGCCGGATCGCTCTTGTAGGCGAGCAGG